>CAJVWU010000072.1 GCA_913009755.1 uncultured Bacteroidia bacterium | reverse complement strand
AGTTTATTTAACAGCACTAAAATAGGTGATGAGATTTACCGGTCAAATACTGTGTAAAGAACTTTTGCACAGTTATTTGCCGGTTTTGTTAATAACTATCTTGCGGATTTAAGGATTGATAAAAAATTCACCGATTCATTAGCCGGCAGAAAAAGAGTATTTGAATTGAAAACACTGGATTTTGAGGAATGGTTAACATTTAAAAGACTTGATCGTCTGGCCGGTGAGATCAGGCTGATAAATACGCAAAAAGATTATATTTCAACGGTTTATATCGAATTGCTGGAAAAGTTTTATAATCTCCTTACGCTTTTGGCAGGACAAACCGGCAATCTTGTCAACAGAAATGAAATGGCAAATACCATTGGTGTTGACAATAAAACAATTGACAAATATTTATATGTATTGCAAAAATGTTTTCATATCAGGCTTGTAAAGCCATTCCATTCTAATTTGCGGAAAGAAATCACAAAAATGTCAAAAATTTATTTTAATGATTCCGGGATGAAAAACATGGCGCTTAACCGCTTTTTCGATTTTAAGGTACGCGAGGATCAGGGCGCTCTGCTGGAGAATTATGTGTATAAACGATTGGCGGACATATACGATCCTGATAACATCCGTTTCTGGCGGACAACCGGTAAAAATGAAATTGACTTTGTCGTTACACTATCATTTGGAAAGGGAATGGCTTATGAAGTAAAAATGACTTGCAAACCAATCAAACCGCTGCTGCTGAAAAAATTCACTGAATTATATCCGGATTACCCTGCCGAAGTAATTTCCTATGACATTGCCAACAGTTGCCAATGGGTTTTAAAGCTATAGAAAGCAAAGCGAATATCTCTGGTTCAGTTTATTTTTAAGAATTTTAAAATGAATAATGTTGTGTATAACAAGGGGTTCAGGTAATCAGAGCGATTCAATGTCGTCGGGGGGTGATCCCAAAAGCGGCGTTGAGTTTTTAGTTTGGATGCTAACAATGGCAGACAAGGCAGGCAGCAATCATAACCGACCAAAACAATCCAGATAAATGTAAAAATCTACTGTATATCAGAGAAGATTAAAAAAACCGTCGTTATTTCGGCGCTTTTTTCAACAAATACAAGCCGATGAGTAAAAAGACCATATTGGGGATCCAGGCACCGATGACGGGCGGGAGGTTGCCGAAAGCTGAAAAGACAGTGGATACCTGCATGAGGAAAATATAAGCGAATGTCAGGGAAATGCCCACACCCAATTGCATACCAATGCCACCGCGTATTTTACGTGCCGACATGGCTACGCCGATGAAGGTCAGGATGATGATGGCTGCCGGGCCCGACAGCCGCTTTTGTTTTTCAATCTCGTATTTTTTATAGGCGATGGAACCTTTTTCTATTTCCTGTTTGATGAACGCATTCAGTTCAAAAAGATTCATCTCTTCATAATATTCTTTGATTTCATACAGGTCGGATGGCTTGAGTGTCCTGATCACAGTGTCCATCTCCCTGCCGGTTTTAATGGTTTGCCCGGTGCTGTCAATGGTCCTGATATAGTAGTTTTTCAGTTTCCATAAATTGTTCGCCGTGTCGCGTTCAATCCGGTCGGCCATGAGCTTGTATATTAATTTTTCGCCGTTATATTTTTCAAGTGAGAATTTATAACCCTTGTTCATGGAACTGATGTATGATTCAACATAAGCATAAGTATTGGGCTCAATCTGGATATGAAGGTTGCGTTCGTTGTCTTTGGTCAGTTTCTCCATATACATGTTTTTGAACACCCGGCGGGTCTTGTTTGTTTTCGGTATCAGGAAATTGCCGAGATAAAATGAAAAAACAGCCAGGAATACAGAAGCTGTCAAATAGGGAAGGAGCAACCGGCGAAAACTGATGCCGCTGCTCAGTATGGCGATGATCTCGCTGTCGCTGGCCATTTTAGAAGTGAAAAAGATAACCGATATAAAAGTGAACAGGTATATAAACAGGTTGATAAAATAGGGAATAAAATTCAGGTAATAATCAAATACGATAGCTCTCAACGGAGCTTCGTTTTTAATAAAGCGGTCAATGTTTTCCGAAATGTCGAAAATGATCACGATCAGGATCAACAAGGTAATGGCATAAAAAAAGGTGCCAAGGAATTTTTTGATAATATATTTATCAATGATCTTCATACACTGAACATAAAATAAAAGATAAAAGTATAAAGATCAATGGCTTCAATCATAAGTTTGTCTTGTTTTTTTTGATTAATGGAACCTGGTATTTTCTTTAACCCGCCTGATTCCTTAATTAACTCCTCACGTTCATTTACGTTCATGTTTTTTATCTTCCCCAACTTTTACAACCGATGACTTACCCGTTTCACCATTTCGTCTTTCCATGTTGCAAAATCCCCGGCTTGAATATGCTTCCGGGCTTCGCCCACCAGCCATAAATAAAAGTTCAGGTTGTGGATGCTGGCAATAATGCTGCCGAGCATTTCGCGGGCCGAGAACAAATGCCTGACATAAGCTTTTGAATATTGCCGGTCCACAAAACTGTCACCATCGGGTTCAATGGGGCTGAAATCGTTTTCCCATTTCTTGTTTTTGATGTTGATAATGCCGTTGCGCGTGAACAACATACCGTTTCGTCCATTACGGGTGGGCATCACACAGTCGAACATATCCACACCCAATGCAATGCTTTCGAGGATGTTGGCTGGGGTACCCACTCCCATCAGATAACGGGGTTTGTCTTCCGGAAGTATGTGACAGACCAAATCGGTCAGTTCATACATCACTTCATGTGGCTCACCCACCGAAAGGCCACCGATTGCATTTCCTTCCGCCTGGCACGAAGTAATATATTCTGCCGATTTAATGCGCAGGTCGCGGTAGGTGCTGCCCTGCACAATAGGAAACAGGCTCTGTGTATAACCATATTTCGGTTTGGTATTGTTAAAATGTGTGATACCCCTGTCCAGCCAGTTGTGTGTCATTTTCATTGAGTTCAGCGCATAATCATAATCGCAGGGGTAGGGCGTACATTCATCAAAAGCCATGATGATGTCGGCACCGATGCTGCGCTGGATATCAACTACCGTTTCAGGGGTAAACTCGTGTTTTGAACCGTCAATGTGCGACTGAAAGGTAACTCCCGATTCTTTCATCTTCCTTATATCGGAGAGCGAGTAAACCTGGTAGCCTCCGCTATCGGTAAGGATAGGCCTGTCCCAGCCTATAAAACGGTGCAAACCTCCGGCCTGTTCAATAATGCCCGTACCGGGGCGAAGGTATAAATGATAGGTGTTGCCCAGAATGATCTGTGCCTTGATATCTTTTTTTAATTCGTCAGAATGAATCCCTTTTACAGAGCCCACAGTGCCCACAGGCATAAAAACCGGGGTTTTTATTTTTCCGTGCCCTGTGATCAGAATCCCGGTTCTGGCATTGCTTTTTGTGTCGGTATGTTCAAGAGTAAATTTCATGTTCACCGGAAAAAGCGCAAAGATAGGTCAAACCCGTTAAACAGACATTATCCGAATGTTTATAACTCCTTTATTAATCCTTTCTGTCCTTCCTGTTTCTACCTCTTAAAATTTTAATTTTGAACCGTTGATTATACCGTTAAGTCATTCTCAGTATGTCGTTGGTTGCACTTATTTTTTTGAGCCTTTTGGGGGTTTCGTTCCTTGTGCAGATGTTGTATTACTGGCTGGTTTTTGCGAGGCTGGCATTTTATAAACCGGCACCGGATAAACCTGAAAGCCAACCCCCTGTCTCGGTGGTGATTTCTGCCAGAAATGAATACCATAACCTCAGGCAATTTTTACCCAAAATCCTTACACAAAACTATCCTGACTTTGAGGTTATTGTTGTCAATCATGCCTCGGATGACGAATCGCTGGAATACCTTAAAGAACTTCAGGGAAAATATCAGCACCTGAAACTGGTTAACATTGAACGTGACCTGAACTTTTTTAAAGGAAAAAAGTTTCCCTTGTCGCTGGGGATAAAATCTGCAAAACATGACATTTTATTACTTACCGATGCCGATTGTGAACCGGCAGGTCCGGACTGGATAGCCGGGATGGCAAAAAACTATGTGCAGGATATTGAAGTGGTTTTGGGCTACGGCCCTTACCGGAAAGGCCCCGGGCTGATAAACCGGATTGTTCGTTACGATACTTTTCTTGTGGCTATGCAATATCTTTCGTTTGCCCTAACCGGGATGCCTTATATGGGTGTGGGCAGAAACCTCTCGTATCGCCGTTCCTTATTTTTTAAAAACAAAGGGTTTACTTCCCATTACAACATTCCATCGGGTGATGACGACCTGTTTATTAATAAAGTAGCATTGAAAAAAAACACAACCATCGAAATATCCCCCGACACTTTTATGTATTCACAGGCCAAATCCGGTTTTGGGGAATGGGTTACACAAAAACTGCGTCATCTCAGCACCGGCAGGTATTATAGCACGAAGTTCAAAACTTTATTGGGATTGTTCAGTATTTCGCAAATAATATTTTATGCTTCGTTAGTGGTTTTGTTGATTTTCCGGGTTTGCCCCTGGTGTCTGCTGACGGTATTTTTACTGCGGTGTTATTCTCAATTCGTTGTTCATAAGTTTGTCATGAGGCGTTTAAACGAGTCCGGGATCTTGCTATTTTCGCTGTTATGGGAGATAATTTATATAATTTTTATGTTTTTTATAACCTTTATGAGTGTTTTCCGTAAAAATCATACATGGAAGTAAGCAATAACTTAACCGAAAAAGGTCAACGTGATTACCAACTAATACAAAGGGCATTACAACACCAGGATCAACAAGCTTACACTGAACTGTTAAAACATTACAGGGACCCACTCTACTACATGATGCTTAAAATGACCGGTGATCCGGATGATGCGGAGGACCTGACCATCGAAGCTTTTGGCAAGGCATTCCAAAAGCCTGAGGCTTTACACTCCGAATTACGCATTCAGTACTTGGTTGTTCAGGATTGCTACCAACAATTGTATTGATTTTATGCGCAAGAGAAGCAAGATCGGCATTACGGTCAATCTTGACGATGACGAGAAAAATTACCAAAAAGCCGCGCAAATTTCTTCAGGAACACCCAATCCCGAAGAAGAAATGATCAAGGGGCAGAAGATCAATGCTATGCACAACTATGTTGATCGTTTGAAACCTAACTATCGCCGGCTGATCGAACTCAGGTATTTTAAAGAATATTCCTACGAAGAAATTGTTGAAGAACTTGACCTCCCGTTAGGGACTATTAAAGCCCAGTTGTTCAGGGCTCGTGAATTCCTTCACAATATGCTTAAGGAAAAGAAAGAGCGGATTTAGCCTGCTCTTTTTATAATCACCCTTTTAATTTTATTTCTATTTAGTTTTCATTTTTAAAAAACCGATGCTTTTTTACCTGTTCATTGTGTGAAAAGGTCACCCTTTTGTCTTAATTTTGTACACCATTCAAACTCAAAAATAATGAAAACAACCAATTTTCAGAAAACCATTTTAGCGGGTATTCCTGGTGAATTGCCACCGCCAAAACCGTATGACCCGCAAATCAGTCATACCCCGAAACGTAAAGACATTCTCTCAACCGCTGATAAACGTCTGGCCCTGAAAAATGCACTCAGGTATTTTCCTGAACATTATCATCAGATATTGGCCCCCGAATTTGCTGAAGAACTGAAAACTTATGGCCGCATTTATATGTATCGGTACAGGCCCGACTATGCAATATATGCCCGGCCGATAGACGAATATCCTTATGAAACAAAACAAGCAGCAGCCATCATGCTGATGATCCAGAACAACCTGAATCCTGCCGTAGCCCAGCATCCGCACGAGTTGATCACTTATGGTGGCAACGGTGCCGTGTTTCAAAACTGGGCACAATATCTGCTCACTATGCAATATCTGGCCACCATGAGCGATGAGCAGACCCTGGCCATATATTCGGGTCACCCCATGGGCTTGTTCCCTTCGCATAAAGATGCACCCCGCGTTGTGGTTACCAACGGTATGGTCATCCCCAATTATTCAAAACAAGATGACTGGGAGCGGTTTAATGCACTGGGTGTTTCACAGTACGGGCAGATGACTGCCGGATCGTATATGTATATCGGGCCACAGGGCATTGTGCACGGAACAACCATTACAGTCATGAATGCAGCTCGTAAAGTAGCTAAAACCGGGGAAGACCCTTTTAGCGGAAAATTGTTTGTTTCCTCCGGACTTGGCGGCATGTCGGGGGCTCAACCCAAAGCAGCCGATATTACCGGGCTGATCTCTGTAGTGGCTGAGGTCAATCCTGCAGCAGCGCAAAAGCGTTATAAACAACAATGGGTTGATGAAATCATTGATGATCTGGATAAACTTACTGAAAGAGTCAGAAAAGCCAAAGCAAAAAAAGAAATTGTTTCGATAGCTTTTCAGGGTAACGTTGTGGATGTTTGGGAAAAACTTTCCGAAGACAACATTTATGTTGACCTGGGTACCGATCAGACTTCATTACATAATCCCTGGTCGGGAGGATATTACCCGGTTGGCCTTACCTATGAAGAGTCCAACGAGATGATGGTCAGGCAACCGGAATTGTTTAAAGAAAAAGTATGCGAATCCCTCAGGCGGCAGGTTGCTGCGATCAATAAGCATACCACCCGCGGCACTTATTTCTTTGATTACGGCAATGCTTTTTTGCTGGAAGCCTCCCGTGCCGGAGCAGACATTATGTCTGAAGATGGCAAAACATTTCGTTATCCATCTTATGTACAGGATATTATGGGCCCCCTGTTTTTTGATTTTGGGTTCGGGCCTTTCCGGTGGGTTTGCACCTCAGGCAACCCCAAAGACCTGGAGTATTCCGACCGTCTGGCTGCCGAAGAACTTGAAAAGTTAAAAGATAAATCACCTGCTGAAATTCAAAGCCAGATGGCTGACAATGTTCACTGGATTAAAGGGGCACAGCAAAACAAGCTTGTAGTGGGCTCACAGGCACGTATCCTTTATGCTGATGCACAGGGCCGCATCAACATTGCCGCGGCATTCAACAAAGCCATTGCCGAAGGTAAAATATCAGCCCCTGTGGTTTTGGGACGCGATCATCACGATGTTTCCGGAACCGATTCACCTTTCCGTGAAACATCCAATATTTATGACGGTTCGCAGTTTACTGCCGACATGGCCGTTCAGAATGTGATCGGTGATGCGTTCAGGGGCGCTACCTGGGTATCGCTCCACAATGGCGGTGGTGTTGGCTGGGGGGAAGTGATCAATGGCGGGTTCGGAATGCTGCTTGACGGTAGTCCCGATGCTGAACGACGCTTACGTGCCATGCTGTTCTGGGATGTGAATAACGGAATTACAAGAAGAAGCTGGGCCAGGAATGAAGGGGCAATGTTTGCCATAAAAAGGGCAATGCGGGAAACCCCTGAACTGAGAGTGACAGTTCCTCATCTGGCTGATGATGATCTTTTAAAAGAAGTCATTCAGTAAAGGGGTTTGTTTCTTAAAATTTACTTCATGGTAAAAAGTCTTTATAATTTTTAATTTTGTGCGCCATATAAACACACCGAATTAAAAATGGAATTAAACTGCATAGTTACCCAGACAGTTCAGGTGTCCCCGATTATGAAGATAATCAGGGTCAAGACTGATGGCTGGCAATTTCCGTCTTTTGAAGCCGGGCAATTTGTAGGTCTCGGCCTCCCGTCCGAAGCACCCCGTTGCAAAGAAGCGACCAAAGAGCATAATCCACCACAACCGGATAAAATGATAAAAAGAGCCTATTCAATTGCTTCTTCTTCAAGCGATCAGGTAGTTGAGTTTTATATTACCCTGGTTCATTCGGGACAGTTGACACCGAGAATCTTTGCTTTGAATATCGGCGACAGGATATGGATGGGTAAAAAAGCGGTGGGTATGTTTACACTTGATCAGATTGATCCGGAGGAAAATGTGATCATGATGGCTACAGGCACAGGCGTAGCCCCTTATATGAGCATGTTGCGCACGAATGCCTTAAAGCGAAAAGGAAAAATGCTGGTAATCCAGGGCGCAGCCAACAGTTGGGATCTTGGTTATTCTTCGGAACTGAAACTGCTTGCCAGCATGTTCGCCGATTTTAATTATTACCCCACAATCACCGAGCCTGACAACGAGCCGGCAGGATGGGAGGGTGATACCCGTTTTATCCAGGATATTTGGATATCCGGTTTGGCCCAAAGAACATGGGGCTTTAAACCCACCCCCAAAAATACTCACATCTTTTTGTGTGGCAACCCTAAAATGGTTTCCGGCATGAAAGGCCTGTTGGCCAAAGAAGGTTTTAATGAGCACAGTAAACGGGTATTCGGACAAATACATGCGGAAGAGTTTTAGGTTTCTCACTTTGTCCGGTCAGTAAATCTATATGCTATTATGCAGGCAAGTTGCCATATTTTTATTAAAAAGCAGGTTTATTCAGGTACTTGCTCAAATCACCAGGTCGAACAAGAAATTTGTCAAAAACCACACCGCAGAATTATTAAAAGAAATAAGTGGTTATGTGAAATCCAAAGGGGCCAAATTCTTTATTGCTTTAACGGATGACAACCATACCGGAAAAGCATGCCCCTTTTGTGATAGCATCCCTTTGCAATTTTCTCATTGAATAATAACTTTCCGGACCATAACAGAATTCCCGGCATGAAAAACAAGAAAATAAATCCCGGGGATAACTGTGCGTACATTTTTTATGACATGATAGTTGCCGGCAGGTTCATGTGCTGAGTTCTATGATTTAACCATCCGCATCGGAAATGGCACCCTCATTATTGGCAAGAAAAATATAGTTGGGGGTTTCTTCACAGGAAAAAACCACATCCAGAAATCCGTTTTGGTCCATATCGCCGAAAGCGCACGAAAAAGTATAAAATTCATAAGATTCAAATGATGGTGTTCCTTCCAGCTCTCCACCCTGATTGTAATAAACTTTCACTTTACCCGGGTCACTGAATCCCCCTGGTCCTATGTAAACCGACACCGCGACATCCGGCCATCCGTCTTTATTCACATCACCAACCGCAAGATGCCCGTGGTAATCTATATCATCCGATTGCCAGTCAGGATAATGCTGGAAAGGTATTTCCTGCGCAAAAAGAGTTGTCGTAATAAAAATGAATGAAATGAAAATGAGTGAACGGAAGATGCGCATAATGAAATGATTTTGCAAGTGTTATGCCAATTTAAGATAGAATTTATCGAATATAATTAAAAAAACTGATGAATGATCCGCTTAACCGTTTTTACTTATCTGCAATAAAGAATCTTTTTTTAGGATTTCAAAACGCATATTGTTGAAATCAATGATACCGTCATCTTTAAATTCCTTTAAAATTCTGATAGAGCTTTCCTTTGTTATGGCTGAAATATTGGCAAGATCTTGCCGTGACAAAAAAGTTTCAAAAGTATCACTATGATAAACTTCATCGGCAAGATAAAGCAATGTATCTGCCATTTTTCCATGCATGTGTTTATGTGCCAGATTACTGATCTTATCAGAATGACGAATGATGTGTTTATTTAAATATTTAATCAATTCCATCAAAAACTCCGAATTCTTGGATATGACCTCTTTAAATATACGAATATCAATAAAACATGCCCTGGTATCTTCAATGGCCGAAACAGTAAAATGATGATGTTCATCTATTAAAAATCCGGGGCCAATGATAAATTCAACCGGCTTTATAAGTTCCAGCAGCACCTGCTTTCCGTTATTATTTTCCAAACAAATTTTCACCATCCCTTTTGAAATACAAATAATGTGAGTCAGCGGCCCTCCCTTTTTAAATAGGACCTCCCCTTTTTTATAGTTTACTTCAAGTCTTGATTCATTGATATTATCTAACTGGTTATCAGTTAAGAAACAAAACAGATTTGATTTTAAATCGCATTTCGTGCAGTCTTGATCTTTAACAAAATGTGTCATTTCTTCCTGCCTTAATTTTCCTTTGATTAATTGAAAAGCCGAATGTGATTGCTTTTGGCAAATATCATGAAAATATTGATAAATGTCAATATAAAAGATGAATTAAATCATGCTAATTACGATATATATCATAATTATTCACATTCATGTTAAACGGATGTCATTAAAATTGTATTCGCGTTCATCACCTTTAATAATAGACTTATTTTGAAAATGGATTTTTAATAAACTTTAATTTTACACCGGTTTTAACTTTGATATGAGGCCATTATTTTTAATATTGTTCATTTTGCTGTCGGTCATGCCGGTCAGGGCACAAAATGAGGGTTCTTATATCAGTCTGCATAGTGGTTTGTCCATTCCTGTAGGGGAGTATAAAGCTAAAAATCTTGAAAACGGATGTTTTACTCTTCCGGGCTTAAATATTGGCATTGAAGGTTCATGGTACTTTAAAAAGCATCTCGGTATTGGAGGCCAGTTCGGATTTAATTTACACCCTGTTGATGTCCGTGCACTGGGTTATGAAAAAGTCAACGCAGATCCTTTTCTTTTGGATCTGACCATCCGCTCCGAACCATACGAGATCATCACCGGTGCTGCCGGATTATTTGCAAAATGGGATTTGCTGAAAATCTTATCACTATCCGGCAAATTGCTCGGCGGGGCCATGTGGGTCAAAACACCTTATCAGTTATACAAACCCCAATACTTTCTGACAGGCCCTGACTATTACGAGATCACTTCGGCGAAAGACCGGAATCTTGTCGTAATTATTGGAACAGGTGTAACGATAAATATATCTTCATGTATTGCCCTTCAGGTCGGAGGAGAGTTTCTTTACAGCCGTATGATATTCGGTTTCAAAACAACATCGGGTATCAGATACGAATATCGCAAAATTAGTTTTATCAATACTACTCTTGGACTGATTATTATGCTTTAGTATTGACATTCAATGGCAAAGCCGTTTTGTGTGGTTTCTTTTGTTTTGAAATTAACACGTCAAAAAAAACGTTTTCAAACATAATATTTAAGCAGGACTGTCAAAAAGTGAGGATTCTGTATAACATTTGATAATAAAGGATTGATATAGATCATCAAAAAATCGTTAATTATCATTTGATAAACTAATTTATATCATTCGTTGATGATTTCACAGGCATAGAATTTTATTATTATTGTCATATTATTTATTAACATAAAATTATTTTATTATGCGTAAATCAAATCGTTTTTATTTCGTAGTTACTTTGCTCGCCGCTGCAGTGTTCACATTTGTCAGTTGTACCAAGGAAGGGGCGCAGGGTCCTCCCGGAAAAGACGGGGAAGACGGCATTAACGGGACAGATGGCACCGCTTCTTGTATTCAATGCCACGACAATTCACAAATCTGGGAAGCCAAAATTTTACAATGGAGCGCTTCAGTCCATGCTACCGGTGGCAATTTTGGAAGGAATACTGCAGAGTGTGCAGCCTGTCATACCAGCCAGGGCTTTCTGCAAAGGATGGCAAACGGAACCCATGAAGCAGATGGCACGGTTGATAATCCCAATCCTCCAAATTGCTATACTTGTCACAACATTCACAGCACTTATACGCCTGCTGACTATTCCTTTACTTATGCTGACCCACTTAAGTTGTGGATAAACGATGCTCCAATTGATATTGGAAAAGGTAATCTTTGTGCAAACTGCCATCAGCCCCGTATTCCCGATCCTTTGCCGGTACCGGGAGGTGGTGATGTAACGATAACCTCACCCTACTGGGGAGTCCATCACGGCCCACAGGCAGGAATATTGACCGGTAACGGAGGGTATGAAGTGGGGAGCGGTTATGGCAACTCAGCCCATACAACGGTTGTTACAGATGGTTGTGTTACCTGTCACATGGCAGACGCTTACGGTGCACAAGCCGGAGGACACACATGGAACATGACTTATAATTATCATGGCCATGAAAGACTGAATACAGCAGGTTGCATGACCTGTCATACCGATGCAGATGTGTTGGCAATAATGGTTGAGGCAACGCAGACCGATATCAATAATAAACTGGCCACGCTTGCCAGTATTTTAATTCAGCAGGGTGTATTCGATTCAACGAATACAATAATCACCGGAACCATGACAGCAGACCAGGCCGGTGCGATTTTAAATTATCACATGGTACTTGAAGATGGAAGCGAAGGTGTACACAACCATAAATATGCCGGAACTTTGCTGCAGAACTCAATAGAGTCATTACAATAATATTTAATTTATACTTGTTCTAAAAAAGGCTCTTGTAACATTGAGCCTTTTTTTATCATACTTTTGTGAAAAAAATAACACGATATTAATAATAAGACTTATGAGAAAATTAATTGAAAAATTGATTGGAGTCGTTACAATCATTTTGGTTGTATCTTCATGCCAATATAAATTTATTGTAGAACCGGAGCCCCCTCCACCCGGCGACACCATCAGCTTTAAAAATGATCTTTTACCTATATGGAATGATGGGGATTATTGCACAGCCTGCCACACAACCGGTGGCCAAAAACCTGACCTCACGCCCGATAATGCATACAACAGCATAATGGGAATGAGCGGTGTGGTCGTTACCAGCGATCCGCCGTCCAGTTTAATTTATCTGTTTCCCTCCCCTTCAAATACGAAAGACCATACCTGGAAGAAATATAAATCCGGCGATGACGCCATTGTATTAAAGTGGATTGAACAAGGTGCAAAGAATAATTAATCATTAAATAAAAGCAAGATGAAAAGGTTTACCATATTGGTAGTTTTAGTCGTGTTCTTCATCAATCTTGGCTTTGCTCAAGATGAAGGAACAAAACCGAAAAAGAAAAAGGACAGGCCCGTAACGGAAATGTTTGGCAGTACGCTGATTATTGACGAACAAACTTCGGTGATTCCTGTAAAGAAAACACTCGAAATGCAAATACAACACAGATTTGGCGTTATTAAAGACAATGGCATTTCGGATTTGTTTGGTATTTATGCCCCATCAGCCAATACACGAATAGGATTAAACTATTCTATTTTAAACAACCTGATGGTTGGCTATGGCATCACACGGAAAAACATGTACAGTGATTTCCAGCTTAAATGGAATATACTACATCAGACGAGAAAAAACACGATGCCGCTTACCCTGACACTTTACACAGATATGGCTATTGACGGCAGAAACAAAAGTGTATATGAAACGGCAACCGCTGATTCGGCTTACAAATTCACGAACAGGTTATCCTATTTTACACAATTAATGGTGAGCCGGAAGTTTACCAAATGGTTTTCTTTTGCCGTCACAGGAAGTTTCACACATTACAACTCAGTCCCTGCCGATACAGCTAATGTGAGTGGCATGGATCATGATAAAATTGGTGTTTCGTTTCAGGCAAGATTTAAATTCTCCCCGCAATCATCTATTCTTCTTCTTTATTCAATACCGCTGAAAACAGGAGGTATTTCTGAAAATACCACCGTCACAAACCAATCATTACCAAATTTCGGAATTGCTGTGGATATAACAACCGCCTCACATTCATTTCAAATATTCCTTACAACTTCAAATGGAATTATTTCACAGGACAATTATTTATGGAATAATAGCGATTGGACGAAAGGTGAATTCCGGTTTGGTTTTAACATTACGCATTTGTGGGGGTTTTAAATGGGAAATAACGGGGCAAGCGTTATTTATACAGAACACTTGTTTCAAAAAGGATGAGTCATTAATAATATTGAATGAGCATGAAATTGCCAAAATCATTTTACAGTTGGATTACCATTTGGGGGGCAGTGGTGGCTTCAATCAGCTTCCTCCTGATCGTATTAACCATACTTATCTCCTTTGTTTTTCCTTCTGAGGGAGGGAACTACCTGGGTTTGTTCACGTATATCATTTTACCCTCTTTTCTGGTTATCGGCCTGGTAATGATACCAATAGGCATGATAAGGAAAATGAAAAGGGATAAAAAAAGAGCGGTTCAGCGTGAAGTAAAATTCCCCATCGTTAACCTGAATGACCCAAATCAAAGAAGGATTGTTATTGTTTTTGTGGTTAGCACTGCGGTTCTCTTGTTGTTTACTTCAATAGGTAGTTATCAGGCCTTTCACATTACTGAATCAAATAAGTTTTGTGGATTACTGTGCCATAAGGTGATGGCCCCCGAATATACGACTTATCATAATTCTCCTCATGCAAAGGTGAAGTGTGTGGAATGTCATGTTGGAACCGGTGCAAACTGGTATGTAAAATCAAAACTTTCGGGATTGTACCAGGTTTATTCCGTGTTGACAAAATCATATCCTACACCTATTGCAACGCCGATTCATAATTTACGCCCGGCAAGGGAAACTTGTGAAGAGTGCCATTGGCCTCAAAAATTCTACGGCCCTCAATTAGTCAGCAGAAAACATTATTTATCGGATGAGGAAAATACCGAATGGAATATCCAGTTATTATTGAAGGTGGGCCCCCAGCATAGTGCTCAGGGACAAACGGAAGGCATTCACTGGCATATTAATCCAAAGGTAAAGGTTGAATATACTTCAAACGCGAAAAGAAATACAATCATAGAGGTGAAATATACCAACCTGCAAACCGGTGAAGTGAGGGTTTATAAAGACAGCCTGTCTTCTGAGGTGGCAATATCAGGAAAACCTCAAACCAGAACCATGGATTGCCTGGATTGCCACAACAGGCCGTCCCATAATTTTCTGTCACCATCCGAATTTGTTGATGATGCAATATCTACCGGAAAGATACCCTCTGATATTCCCGATATTAAAAGTGTTACAATGGGTATCCTGGTGAAAGAATTTCCAACCACTGACAGTGCAATGAAATATATTTCGGCCAGGATCAACAAATATTATAAAAGGAATTATAAAGAACTACTGGATACGGGCAGAGTGATGCTGGATAGTGCGATCGCTGCTGTTCAGGATGGATATAAAACCAACATATTCCCTTTAATGAAATCACAGTGGAACGCTTATCCAAACCATATCGGCCATATAGAATCCAATGGATGTTTCCGCTGTCACAACAACAGTTTAAAAAGCAAAGACGGTCATATTATTACCAACAATTGTAATCTGTGCCATACCATCGAAGCACAAGGCCCGACCGGAAATATGGAATATGCCAAAGCAGACAGTTCGCTTGCTTTCAATCATCCGTTTGAAATGACAGACTGGCAAGAAACGAATTATTGTACTGATTGTCATAGTGATTTATATTAATATCAGATGGAAACAAGAATAATTTTAGTGATTTTAAAAAAATTTTAAAAATGCAATGACGAACCTGAAATAAAACCTGAAAAATTAACCAAATGAAAAAGTTATTTGTACTGAGTTTAATTTTATTATTGAGTGCTGCCCTGGTTCCAGATAAAATAACAGGCAGGTCCGTTGAACATTCATCCGAAAACAGCAGATGTTTTAAGTGTCACGGAAAAATAGTATATAATTATTTTAATAAGGTTCAGGATCAGCACTTGACCAAAAGAATGAACCCTTATTTCGTGATTGATTCTGTGCTTTTTTACAATTCAAACCACAAATCACTTGAATGTTTCGATTGCCATTCTTATGATTACAAAACTTTTCCACATAACAGTGAATTACAGATGGAGCTGATGCCTACGTGCCTTGATTGTCATGAAGGGGATGAGGTAACCGCTAACTATCATTTTGAAAAGATCAACGAGGAATTCCTGAAAAGTGTGCATTACATAAGGCATCCCAAGGAATTTACATGCTTTATGTGCCACAATCCGCACACTTATAAAATTAATGTCCGCAAAAATGAAAACATTGATGAAACCATTATATATGATAATAATATATGCTTAAGCTGTCATGCCAATATCAATAAATATCATTTGATATCTTCAAATAAAAATCCGAATATCATAAAAAAGCATGACTGGCTTCCCGACCAGATTACTCACTTCGCCCACGTCAGGTGTATTGAGTGCCACACACAAACAACCAATAAAACGTTAGTAGCCCATCAAATTCTGGCCAAAGACAAGGCCGTTAAAAAATGCGTTGAATGCCATTCGCAAAATTCGATGTTAATGGCCTCTTTATACAAATTCCGGGCAAAAGAAAGCAGAAATCAATTTGGTTATTTTAATGCTTCAATCTTAAATAATGCTTATGTCATTGGTGCAAACCGAAACTATTACCTTAATGTAATGAGTTGGGTGATCTTTGGCTTTGCTGTGTTTCTTATTGTTATTCATGCAGTTTTAAGAATATTGATAAAATGAAAGAACAAGTTTACCTGTATCCCATCTGGGTCAGACTGTGGCATCTGTTCAATGCCTTGCTGTTCCTGGCACTAATCTTAACCGGATTATCTTTGCAGTATTCAAACAAAATCTTCACGTTAATTCCTTTTAATTATTCTGTATCAATACATAATATTTCGGGATTAATTTTAGCTGCCGCTTATCTGTTTTATTTATTTGGAAACCGCTTTACCTCAAACGGTCGTTATTATCGTTTTGAAACAAATAAATTATTTGTCCGGTTGGCAAAACAATTCAGGTATTATTCTTATGGTATATTCAAAAATGAAAGCCCCCCGTTTCCAGTTTCGGCTGAAAGAAAATTTAACCCACTGCAAAAATTATGCTATATAATAGTTATGTATGTACTTATGCCTATTCTTATTGCAACAGGACTCGGCTTGTTCTTTCCTGATATTTTACCAAATAAAATAATGGGCATCACCGGAATTCAATTTGTTGATTTATTCCATATCAGCACAGGATTTACACTCTCTCTTTTTATGGTTGTACACATCTATTTGTGTACGATTGGAAAAACACCATTATCTAACTTTAAAAGTATGATAAATGGATGGCACTAACCAATACGTAATTTATTTTTTGCAAATGATAAAAACAACGTACCCTAATTTTATATATCAATCATGATACAAGGCCAACACTATATTATTCAGCTTATTCGGAATCTTTTTATTCTGATTTTTTTATCCGTGTTTGTTGGTTTATACGGACAATCAGACGAAGACTGTTTAATGTGCCACGGAGACCCGGAACTGACGGCTGAGAGAAACGGACAATCGGTTTCCGTATTTGTGGACACAAATGTTTTGGCCCGGTCGGTCCATAAAAAAGTGCATTGTATTTCCTGCCATACTGATGTTAACACAGAAGACTATCCACATGCAGATCAATCAAAGAAATTAAAAGCTGTAGAATGCGGTAGCTGCCATAAGAAAACTGCCATGCAGTTTTATGCGGGTATCCATGGGCAGGCCCTTAGCCTGAACCAACCCTATGCCCCTGATTGTAAAGAATGTCATGGCACCCATGATATTCTTTCACACTGGAACACCAGATCAAAGACCTACAAAATGAATATTCCCATTTTATGCGGAAATTGCCATAAGGAGGGAGCACCGGTTGCCCGGACCTATAAAATCGAAAAACACAATATTCTTGCAAATTATAGCCAGGGCATACACGGAAAAGGTCTTTATCAGAGTGGTTTGATTGTTACTGCAACTTGTAACGACTGCCACAACAGTCATTTAATACTACCCCCTGAGAGCTCTAATTCATCAATCAACCCCAAACGGATCGCACACACTTGTATGAAGTGTCATGTTCGGATTGAACAAACGCACAAAAAGGTTATCAAAAGTGAATTATGGGAAAAAGCCCCGGGTGACATTCCTTCCTGCACCTCTTGCCATCCACCGCATAAAGTCATCTATCAAAAAATTGAAAACGTCATCCCAAATAAGAAATGTCTGAAATGTCACCTGAAAGATGAATCAAAAGGGGAGTATCTGATTTCAGCACAAGGGGACACCCTGCATTTCAACTTATCGCACCTGGCAAATTCGGTGCATTCCAAAATCCAGTGCGTCAAATGTCATACAGGGGTATCGCAAAACTTGAAAAGACCTTGCAAAACAGTTGATAAAGTTGACTGTTCCAATTGTCATATCGAGGTTGCCAACGTATATTTTTCCAGTGGACATGGACTGGCTTATTTACAAAAAGCATCGGAAGGCGCACCCTATTGCACCAATTGCCATGGGACACACTATATAAAAACCAGGTTTGATGATACTTCACCAACATACAGAGGCAATATACCCAAACTTTGCGGGAAGTGCCATAAAACAGGAGGCAGGGCAAATAAAGTGGCAAAATTGAAGGAAGTCAACGCATACTATGACTATTCGAGAAGTATCCACGGCATGGGATTAACAGAAAAGGGGTTGCTGGTAAGTGCTGTTTGTACCGATTGTCATACTACGCACCATGAATTAAAGGAAAACGATACACTTTCCTCCGTGAACCCTGAAAATATACCGGCCACCTGTGCAAAATGCCATAAGAGCATATACGAAGAATACATTGCCAGTGATCATTCTATTTTTAATAATAAAGGCAGCAAAAAATATCCTGTTTGTACAACCTGCCACTCGGCACATTTAATCAGGGAAACCGACAAGGATAAATTTATGACGGAGATTACAGTTCAATGTGGCTCCTGCCATCAAAAACTTGCTGAAACCTACAAGGAGACAATTCACGGTAAGGCTTACATGTTGGGGGATTTGCATGCGGCCCGGTGTTCCGATTGTCATGGCGCACATTACATACTCAATGTAGATAACCCCAACTCGATGGTCGGTTATAAAAATATAGTGACAACCTGTAAGCAATGCCACAGCAATGCCAATCTTGAATTTACGGGTTATCTTACGCACGCCACCCACAATGATAACCCCATAATGTACTGGTCATTCCTGGGAATGACAACCTTGCTCCTGCTTGTATTCGGATTCTTCGGGCTCCATACACTACTTTGGTTACCTCGTTCATTAAAACAGCGAAAAATTAATAAATACGTCACTCCTGTCGGCCGGACAAAATATTACAGACGGTTCAATAAAAGACAAAGGTTTACTCATATTTTGGTTATCCTGAGTTTCCTGTTGCTTGCCTTAACGGGCATGACCCTGAAGTTTGCGCACATGGAATGGGCATCATGGGTTGCTCAAATACTGGGCGGGGTCAGGTCTGCCGGCAGGATTCACCGGTTCGCGGCTGTTATCACCTTTGGCTATTTTACATTTCACCTTTTAACCTTGTTCCAATTAAGGGCCAAAGAAGGCGTTGGTTTTAAAGAGTTCATCTTTGGTAAAAATTCGCTGATGTTCAATAAGCAGGACATCAAGGATTTTGGTGCATCAATAAAATGGTTTTTTGGCAAAGGCCCGCGGCCTGAGTACGGACGCTGGACTTATTGGGAAAAATTTGACTATTTTGCAGTTTTTTGGGGCGTGGCAATCATCGGTTTGTCCGGTTTAATCCTCTGGTTCCCTGAATTTTTCACACTTTTTATCCCGGGTTGGACAATCAACGTGGCTCAAATTATCCATAGCGATGAAGCCCTGCTCGCTGTCGGGTTTATCTTTACCATCCATTTCTTTAATACACATCTGCGTCCCGAATCATTCCCAATGGATACGGTGATATTTACAGGGTATGTCCCCCTTGAAGAATACAAAAAAGACAGGCCCCGTGAATATAAGGATTTGGTTAAATCAGGAAAGCTGGATAAAGTGGTGGTTGAGAAAGAATTGTCATCGTCATGGATTAAAACAGATAAATTCTTCGGCTTCCTGTTTTTATCACTTGGCATCATTATGATTATCCTGATCGTCTATTCATTAATTTCCGGAATTTATTAAATATATCATAATATCCGGGTAAATATTAAGATTTTATGCCTGTAACCAATATAAAAATAGTATATTTGATGTGAAATTATAGAAAGATACACGTAACTAACAAATAAATTATTAACCTTAAATCTTTACACAATGTATGTTAAAAGTTTTTTAATCGCTTGTTTTCTTTTGTTTTTGGGAGGAAACTATTTGACAGCCCAGGATTATGAATATGTCGGGGCAGGCAAATGCAAAATGTGTCACAACAAACCTTCTACCGGGGCCCAGTATAAAATATGGTCCGAATCAAAACATGCCAAAGCAATGGATGTACTAAAGGGTGACGAGAAAAAAGACCCAAAATGCATTAAATGCCATGCAACTGCAGCCGGTGTGAATCCGGATTTGCTTGCCGGGTTAACTATGAATGAGGGCGTATCTTGCGAGTCTTGCCATGGGCCGGGCAGCGGGTATAAGTCACTCTCGACAATGAAAGACCGTAAAAAAGCTATTGCCAAGGGATTGATTATTCCGACTGAGAAAACATGTTTAAAATGCCACAACGATAAAAGTCCGAATTTTAAAGGATTTAATTATAAGGAGTATTTTAAAAAGATAGCTCACCCGATTCCACCGAAAGAAGGAGAATAGGTGTACAGGAAGTTATAAAAAAAAACCCTTTTTTGTTTTGATAAAAAGGGTTTTTTTTTGTGCTGAACCCAAAGTGTATCTTCAAGGATATAAGGTAGTATCCCTTTTTGTGTGTAATGGCTTCTTAAGCTAAAAGCAAAGTTATTCATTTTTTTGTCTTTTCTGTGGAATGAATGGAAGCGAAGCGGAGGCGTAGCCGGAGCGAGCTTCCATTCATTC
>CAJVWU010000071.1 GCA_913009755.1 uncultured Bacteroidia bacterium | reverse complement strand
TCTGTGGGGATTCGGGCAAATCCCATATTGTTTTGCCGGTTGCTGAGCGTTAATCGCCACATTAACCTCCCCAATAAAAAAAGTTAATGCCGTTTCCATCCAACCGACAAAACGGAAACGGCTATGCCGAATGAATTTGTTTTTGCATAGTTTGAAGATGTTCGTTTCAACAACAGATATACCGTATTTTTCAAAAACAGATAGGTTATTTTTACTCCGCCGGACATCACATTGCCGTGCTTTAATGCTGTTTACCTGAATAAATTCTAAATGGGGTGGGGGGATATGTGGCGGATAACCAGTTATTTATGATTGCAAAGTATTTTGTAATAGTTAATAAAACAGTGGTCATTGAGTTTCGATTTGGCGATTTAAGGCTGTGAATATAATAATTTTTTTTGAAAGTTGTTTAAAGTTGACCTAATAAAATCTACGCGAATTTTCAAAGCGATAAATTAGTAACTGGCAAGTTAACTTTAAACAACTTCGTTTTGAACGAGATATTAATTCGTATTATTACAAAAAACAAATATCCGTTAAAATGGAAAAAAAAGAATTTGATAAAGGAAAAGTGGCCGGCCTGAATACCAGCATTGATTACTCCGAAGGGGCGATTTTCAGCCGCACGATTTTAAACAAAGAAACGGGTTCGGTCACCCTGTTTGCTTTTGACAAAGGACAGTCACTGAGCGAACATACGGCCCCTTTTGATGCGCTAGTCCAGGTGCTGGACGGGTCGGCAGTCATTTTTCTCGACAAGAAACCTTTTGAAGTAAAACAAAATGAAATCATTATTTTGCCGGCCAATGTACCGCATGCCGTTGAAGCCCGTGAACGTTTCAAGATGCTGCTGACGATGATCAGGTCGAGATAATGTTTTATAATTAAAGATCTTTGCGTTTTTTTGCTAAAAGGTTCCATCCAACCATCCGGCATTTTAAATACAATTGGCGCACATAAATAAAAAATGCTGATTAAACAAAATATTCCTTAACTTTGTAAAAATGGAGGTTTTATTATGAACACATTAGAACTTAAAAAAGATTTTCACAATCTTATAGACAGTATAGATAACGAAAATTTACTTTTCAGCTTTTATGACCTTATTAAAAAACGAATCTCAAGCAGGGAAGGACAACTCTGGAACAGATTAACCAAACAGGAACAAGAAGAATTAAATTTATCATTTGAGGAAAGCGAAAACTCCGAAAATTTAATAAGTTATGAAGCAATGAAAGAAAAACATAAGAAATGGCTTTAGAAATTTATTGGACCAAACGTGCTGATAAAAAATTCGACAAGATTATTGAATACCTTCTTAATGAATGGGATGAGAATGTTGCAAAAGCATTCATCAAAAAAGTTTATGATTTCCTGGACATTCTTACAGATTTCCCGAAAATTGGCACAATAGAAAATAAAGGTAAAGGTATAAGAGGATTTACAATCGTTAAACAAATAAATGTATTTTATAGAATTTCCGGAAATAGAATCATCTTGCTGAATTTTTTTAACAATCGTCAGAATCCTAAAAAGAAAAGATTTTAGAAAACTACGTGCAATAACCAGAAACATAAAGGATTATAAATTTGCTCCCATGCCTGTAAAAACGGCTGCGGAGTTTCTGACGGGAAATTTCTAAAACCCCTTGAATATCCTCGCCTGCGAGACACCGGGCGCCTGTACTTCCAGGTCAAGGAAATAGCCGAATGGTGTCTGGCCGCAATTGTAACCTGCATTTTTCATCCTCGTCTCCGCCCTGTCGAACAGCTCTTTGGTAAACCGGGGGTTGGCCTTGGTTTCGGCCAGATGGGCAAACGAATGAAGGATCACAAAACGGGTATTGTTCTTTTTGGCAGCCCATTTCAGGTTTTTCACCATCTTGGTTTCCACCCCTTTGATGTCTTCCTCATCCTTTTCTTCGGCATGGATAAAAGCAACCAGGGCATTTTCAAAAGTCTTTCCTTCGGTTACATCCTCAAACTCTTCCAGGGTTTTTGTGGTGGGTTTAAAGGCAAATTTATTGCAATAGATCATCAATAATTTCATCGGGTTTTGATTTTGGGTTAAAAGTAGTAAACTTGATATAAATACAAATAAAATTTCGGATGGAAATTCTCTGTTGTCCGGAATTTCTGCAACAAATTCTTTTGCCGGTTTAACTAATGCTAAAACATCATCTTTCTTATAATCAATAAAATCATCGTAGTCACCTGTAAGCCGTTTGTCAAAGATATTTGAAGCATCTACCCAATTCTTTATCAACTTCCCGAAGGGTTTCGTGGGCCCTCGCAATTCTATACCTGACAATTTCTTTTCGATCTGACTCATTCATAGTACCACCCCTTCTTTGACAACATTTTCGTAAAAAGGTGTTATGCGATGCCTTGATTCCCAGTCTTTCTTATTGACCATAATACAAAGGTATTATTTTTTCCAACAAGATAATTTGAACTACTTCTCCGGATGTTGAAATTTTTTCATACGGCAGCAAAGACCTGTGTGAATTATTTCCTGGCATACTGACAATTATCCCTCACCATCATCTAACAGCTTCCTCAATTCCTTTTTCCCCGATTTCTTCTTTTTGTCTTTCAGTCGTTTTTCAATGGAAGTTTTGGTGGGTACGGTGGATTTCCTTTCCTTTTCAGGCTTTAATGCTTCTTCAATCAGGTTGATAAAACGATGGTAAACGATTTCTTTATTTTTCGCCTGGCTGCGGGTTTCATCGCACAGCAAAAGCAAAAGCCCTTCCTTTGAAATCCTGTTTTTCAACTTGACACGGATGATGGCTTGTTGCTCTTCCGTCAGGGTTTCGCTGTTTTCCACATCAAATATCAGTTCCACTTTAGTAGAAACCTTATTCACATGCTGCCCCCCCGCTCCGCTGCTGCGGCTGGTACGGTATCTGACTTCTTTTTTCAAACTTTCCTGCATCAAATCAAAATTACAACTTATTTCCTGACAACCTTTTTCTTTGCACAAATCTTTGTTTTAAACCACAGATAAAATCAAATTTGTATATTAACACAGTATCTTATACCGCTTGTCATAAGCAATGTCAAAAACATTACATTCGTCCCATGAATTTTTTACTGACATTAATTTCGGTTTTTTTTATTTTCCTTATCGGAATCCTTCCCTTCAGGCTGTTATATCTTTTCTCGGATATTGCCTGTTTTTTTCTGCACCGGGTAATTGGTTACCGCAAAAAAGTAATTATTGAAAACCTGGAACGTTGTTTTCCGGAAAAAAGCAAAAAAGAGATTGACCTGCTGGTAAGCAAAAGTTACAAAAACCTGACGGATGTCATGGTTGAGGGTTTTAAAGCGTTTACCATGACGAACAAACAACTGGTAAAACGTCACAAGATCATCAATCCTGAAATACTGGACACTTATAAAGACCCCGGTAAGAGTTTTATTGCAACGCCCTGTCATTATGGTAACTGGGAATGGGGTGCTATGGCTCCGGGCCTGCAATTGAATTATAAGATTGTTGTATTTTACACACCCTTGAGCAACCCATATTTAAACAAATTTATTCTCAAAAACCGTTCAAGAACCGGCACTTTATTGGCTTCAACCCGGTTGACCGGTAAAATTTTTAAAGACCTTTCAAAGATAAGAGCCGTTTACATTATGGCGGCCGATCAAAGCCCTTCGAAACCCGACAGGGCAATATGGGTTGATTTTTTAGGGCAAAAGACAGCTTTTTTAAACGGACCGGAGAAGTACGCACAATTAAGAGATATTCCTGTAGTATTTACTGACATTCAGCGTGTGAAACGTGGTTTTTACACGCTTGAACTTTCATTTACTTCGGAACATCCGAAAGAAACAAAGCCGGGGGAAATTACAGCCCGCTACGCAAAAAAACTGGAAGAAATCATCAGAAAAAAACCGGAAAACTGGTTATGGTCGCATAAACGTTGGAAACTCAACAAAGATTAATATACTGAAGCATACCTCTTTGGTTCACTTTTCTTTTATTTTCAACGTGCGGTATTAATCCCGGCTTTTGACAACCTTTCTTCTGATCTGGTATCCGTTTTCAAATTGAATTTCAAGGATATAAATCCCACCCGAAAGATCCCCCGTGTTAAAGGTATATCTATTATCAGACCATGCAGCACTTTTCAATATGCGGCCATTGATGTCTAATAGCTTTATTTGTACGATCCGGCTACTATTGAGGTTACTGGCAATAATTAATTGATCACTGAAAGGATTGGGATAAACCGATATATCCGCATTTTGAACACTTTGCCCGTTGATATCCGAGAGCAGGTCGTCGCAATCTTTGGCTACCGGCTCCCCCCATTCAATTCCGTTTTTATTAAAATAAACCAATTCGGCTTTATCTACATTACCCGTCCAATCGCTCCAGTTAAAATAGGGGCCACCACATGATTTAATATATAACTCCGAATAGCAACAAGGATCAAAAACCGAATGAATAACGCATGAGTCAGCATCCATGTATGCATGATCAACTATGATTTTCGTGGGAAACCCATTATATTGAATCGGCTGCCAAAATCCTATTCTATAATATGTACCCAAATCATCAAACCTTATTTTTTGATCCGGATAAGCATTGAGGATACCTGGCCTGATACTGTCAAAAATAATGGTTTCAGCTACTGTTTCCGTTTTATAAGACGTATCAGGGACACCCCCGGTGTATTGCACAATCTTTGAACATTCCGAATAATGATAAACAACCGAATCGGCATAATCAGCCCTGCCGGTCACATACCGTATCTTTTGAATGATATCACCAGAGATAATTTTATACACGCTGTCCTCCTGGTCATAAGTTTCAAATATATCTTCCGTCTTGAAATGGAATTCATCACCGACATTAAAATCATAAACCCCTTTTGCCTCCAGATTGGCCAAACCGGTGGTGGGGTTTGTAAAACCGACTATCCGACATGCAAGAAGCTGATCAGGAAATAAATAATTGTCGAATGTTTGGACCAGCCCATAATTACGGCTCAGCAAAATCTCTTTTCCATTGATATTGTCTTCCATTACATTCCCGTCCGCATCTTTTCGTATCAGGACAATCACTTTGACAGAATCTGATGTGCCTAAAATATCCATACCTTCGGTCTGTTGATGGGCCGCTTCAATATAATCCCCATTGCTGAAATTATAGTAGTGCCATGATTTGCCGGGGATTGAATTTCGGCTGATAAAAATCGAATCCTGACGGTAATTAAAAAGTACCGTTCTGTTGTTTTGCTGAAGTATTTTCCTTCCCATTATTGAACCTGCTTCCGAATCAAGACATATCCCCCATCCGGGTTCGGTAGTATCCCTGATGGCTGCAAAGGTATAAAACAGGCTGTCCGGCCCGATTATTTCAACCGAGTCGGTCTCAAACGCTTTGAACAGGTCATCCTGAAATGATGGAGTTATGCTATACATCGCGGGCAGATGATTATTTACGACTTTATAATCCTGGGAGATTGCAGAGGTGGTAAGGAATAAAAGAAATAACATGTATAATTTTTTCACAGCTTGAAGGTTTTTAGAAAAAGATAGTTTAATTGTTATCGCTAAATTACATAATAATTGCACGAAAGGCGTAATTTTGTATAATAATATTTTAAACTAAAGCTATTTAAAGTAAGACAGATGAAACAAAGAATTACCTGAAAACCGGAAAAATGAAAAATACCAAAGAAATCAAAGTTTATCAAATGCCGGAAATCAAAAATCAAACATCAAACATCAAACATCATAATTCATAAATCCAAACCCCCATGCCTTCCCCCCTTGCAGAACAACTCCGTCCCCAGTCACTGGATGAATACATCGGCCAGGAACATCTTGTGGGACAGGGTGCTATTTTAAGGAGCAGCATCGAATCGGGGAATATCCCAAGCATGATACTCTGGGGGCCTCCCGGCGTTGGAAAAACCACGCTGGCACACATTATCTCCCAGACGCTGAACAGGGAATTTTACACGTTAAGCGCGGTGAGTTCAGGGGTGAAAGATGTAAGACAGGTAATCAACAGCGCGAAAATGTTCGGCGGTTCGGCCATTCTGTTCATTGATGAAATACACCGCTTTAGCAAATCGCAGCAGGATTCGCTGCTGGGCGCCGTGGAAAAAGGCATCATCACACTGATTGGCGCCACCACTGAAAACCCGTCTTTTGAAGTCATTTCGCCACTGCTTTCCCGTTGCCAGGTTTACATCCTGAAGCCGTTGGAGGCAAATCATTTGCACGAACTGGCTCAACGGGCCATCCGGAAGATGGAAGAACCATTCAAAATAACCATTGAATTGAAAGAAGAAGAAGCCCTGTTCCGTATCTCCGGAGGGGATGCCCGTAAGTTGTATAATGCACTTGAACTTTACGTTTATCAGGAAAAAGTAAACAAAAAGAAAGTAGTCATCACCAATAAACGGATGCAGCAGATCATCCAGGAGAACCTGGCCATGTACGATAAACAGGGGGAGATGCACTACGACATCATTTCAGCGTTCATTAAGTCTTTACGCGGGAGCGACCCCAATGGGGCTGTGTATTGGCTGGCACGGATGGTTGAAGCCGGCGAAGACCCGAAATTCATTGCCCGGAGAATGCTGATCCTGGCTTCCGAGGACATCGGCAATGCCAATCCCAACGCCCTGTTGCTGGCCAACACCTGTTTTGATGCCATCAGCAAGATCGGCTGGCCGGAAAGCCGGATCATCCTCTCACAAACGGCCATTTATCTCGCTACTTCACCCAAAAGCAATTCGGCTTATGCTGCCATTAATGATGCACAGGCACTTGTAAAAAAAACAGGGAATCTTCCCGTGCCTTTGCATTTGCGCAATGCGCCGACGGGTTTGATGAAGGACATCGGCTATGGCAAGGATTATAAATATGCCCACAGTTACGAGGGCAATTTTACAGAACTGGAATTCCTTCCCAATGAAATATCGGGAACCCGGATTTACGGGCCCGGGAAAAACAGGAGGGAAGAGGAGATCAGAAAGAAACTGCAAAAACTTTGGAAAGACAAATACAACTATTGAATCTTGCAATAAACTGACGATGGGAATAAAATACTATCTGAAAAACTGCTTTTTACTACTGATACCGGTTGTTATCTGGAACATCCTGTTCAGACCCTATTCGCCGGAAATTTTTCATGGCGATGCTTACTGGAACAATATCCCCCTGTTCATTAAATGGCCGGAAAACATTTTAATGATCTTTGTGCTGATTTTGCCGATGTTTATGCCGCTGAAAGTAAAAAAGCGATCACAAAAAACCGGGCTGATACTCTACCTTGCGGGACTGTCGGTTTACCTGCTCGCCTGGCGCCCCCTTGTTTTATACCCTGAGGGAAGCTGGTGCAACAAGCCCGCCGGATTCTTTACGCTTGCCATTTCCCTTCTGTTCATTTTAACCGGCATCGGGCTGATTGGCGACCGGTTGTCTTTTAAAATCCGTTACAACAGGATGATTTATATTCTTTTGTCCTGCCTTTATGTTCTGATTCACATATCACATTATTTTATTTTTAATTCATCAAATTAATTTTCCGGCAAATCATATACATTGTATTTTTGCGTTATTCTCCTTTAACGGAAAGGGGGTTAAAAATACCTGAACAATAAACAAAATCAAATGGAAGTATTAGTATGGATCGGTGTTTCACAATCGATGTTTTCAGGGCTGATATTGTCATTTGTAAAAAAAGACCAGAGCACTTCCAACCGGTTGCTTACCGCCTGGTTTTTCATTTCAGCCCTTGAATTCCTGTTGGTGGGCCTTGATTCCCGAACCGGCAGCATCCATCTTTCCAATCCTTTCCTGATTTTCAACCCGTTGATTTATTTCTATTCCAAATCGCTGATCAAACCCAATTTAAAACTACGATGGTATCAACTGTTCCATGTTTTGCCCTATTTTTTATTAACTGTGGGCGCTTATTGTCTTGACATCCGGTTTACGAACATCCATTTTTTCAGCATTGACGGTTCTGCCTGGTTTAAAGTTATTTTCGGCCTTACTTCTGTCTTTTCTTTCATTGGCTATTCTATCCCCTCAGTGATTAACATACACCGCTATCGTATAAATCTGAAAAATGAATATTCAACGCTGGACAGGCAAATCACACTCGGATGGCTTCTTTTTGTTATCATTTATTACATGGTATTTATGATCACAGCTTACACTCTCGGCCTGGTTCATATTATCACGCATGAAGCGATGTATTCCATTTTAGTTACATTTTCGTTTTTACTTACCCTGATTTATATTTTTTCCTTTTATGGTTTGCTTCAGGGAAGGATTTATCCGATAAATGAAAATGAGCTGGATTTGAAACAGGAAAGCTATAAAAACCCCCGCCTGAAAACGGAGGAAAAACAGAAAATCAAAGAAGCACTTGAAAACTATTTTATAAAAGACAAACCTTACTTCAACTCCCGGCTCACCATCACCATGGTTTCAAACAAACTGGGTGTGCCCAGGCACAAAATCACCGAAGTCCTGAATACGGATATCGGGAAAAATTTTTACCGGTTTGTGAACGAGTACCGGGTTGAAGAAGTAAAGAGCATGCTATCCAATCCTGCATATAACCATTATTCCATTGAGGCTATCGGTTACGAATGTGGTTTTAACAGCAAATCGGCCTTCTTTTCCGTTTTCAAAGACCTGACGAGCATGACCCCGGCACAGTACAAGAGGAAGCTGGAGGAGTGAGAGGTGTTATGAGTTAGGTGTTGGACAGAAAAGAGTTGGATGTCGGAGAAAAGTAAATTTAAGAAGCCCGCCAATGAATTTGTGATCTTGCGTTTCGGCAATTTCTCCGGAACTTGGAGGCTGTCCCGCAGGGACAGAATGAATCCAGGGTTTAATGAAATGAATTGTTGAATTTTGTCCCGGGACGGCATGAACCCCCGGTATGGTATTTATTCCCCGACGATCAAATCCTCCTATATTTGAACCTCATTTACAAACGAGCATAAAGCAGGAAAAGCACGAAGGAAGAAAGCTCATTTCGATCCCGCATGGCAGGAGAGAAATCCCCACAGAAAACACTCTCATACTTGGGGGATCCGGAATAACAGGGTCGTTCTTAACTAACTGCAACCATTGCATCCGTTGCATCCACTGCACCCATTACACCAACTGCACCCACCAATGCTGAGTATATGAAAAGTAGGCGATTTCGAAGCACAAAACTTTCAATTTACAAGATGGTTAAAACGGGCTACAAACCTTGATATTACAACTCTCTCGCCTATTTTTTATATACATTGCTACAAGTTGGCTTCCTTCAATCTCTCAATTTCTATTCTTATTTCGTCAATTACTTTTTTGTTTTTAATAACTTTCTTATTAATGCCATAACTGCATCAACTTTGTTCGGTCTTGCTAGTTTGATAAGTATTACTTGTATAGTTTAGCACTTTTTCCTTTTTACCAAAAGGTTTTGCATATTTCGTCTTCTGAGTAAAATGTTTCCATCTCGACTTCTTAATGAGTTAAAATTATGTTCAATTTCATTTAAACTAATAATTAAATAAAATCCACGATTACAACTTCCTATTAAATATCCTTGGTCAATTGCATTACGAATTACATTTCTCATTTCAACTTGAACTCCACCATCAGAAATTCCAAAATGAATTGTTAAATTGGGTGCTGTCTACCAATATAATTATTAGCTGTTAAATGCTGTATTAATTGAGCTACTGTTGCCATATTGTTCTTTTAAGGTTATAAATTTTATTTTATTCTTATAATTTAATGTCAAGTCCACATCAGCTAAATTGTTTTTAATAAGATGAGCATTTAAAAATGTCTTGTTTTTTAGATACAAATAGACTAACAGATGATTTTTTTCATCGTGTTTGGTTTCATCATATTTTAGAAAAACTTTTTGTCCTTTTGTTTTGAGTTGTAAAAACTCAATGGCTTTTCCGTTAGCTTCCTTTTTCTCTTTAACTCCAATAAGGCGAACTACTAAATCATTATTAAGTTTTATTAGTTCAGGGCTAATAATTTCTTTTATTGAATAATATTCTTCTCTTTTTGCAGAACCATTTTGATCGATTTTAGAACCAAATTGAAGTTTTTTAGGGTCAGTCTTTTTGTCAAATTTGTGAAAATCTTTAAAAATATATGATAGTTTTTTTATTTCACTCTTAAAGTCAACATTTAACTTTTTTTGTTTTATAAAACTATAATCCGAATTAAAAATATCTCCCTGATTTATTTCTAACTTTCTTTCAATATAAGGTATAAATTCAGGGTTCATTTCATAACCAACAGAGTTTCTATTTAATTTTTTTGCTGCAAGTGAAGTTGTTCCACTTCCAAGAAAGGGGTCAAGAATAGTGTCTCCGACAAAAGAGAAAATTTTTATAAGTCTTTTGGGCAATTCTTCCGGAAACATAGCAATATGTCCGTCTTGTCTTGCTCCGCCAAAATTCCAATGACCGTCAAAATATGTTTTCCATTCTTCTTTTGTCATTTTTGACTGTTCTTTAATTTCTTTGCTTGGTTTTACAGGTACACCGAGTTTTTTAAACAATAGAATAAACTCGTAATCAATTGATAAGATACCATTTTTTGGTGTTGGATAACTACCCATTAACGAAGCTCCGCCCGTAGTGTTTGATGTGGTTTTTTTTGCCAGATGATAGCACCCATATAATCAAATCCGATAGCTTCGCAAAATTTTATTATTTCTGTTCTTATTGGGATTACTTTATACCTACCGTAATAAACGGCTCTTGCAAATTGGTCGCCAATATTCACGCACAACCTACATCCATTATTAAGAACTCTAAAACTCTCTTTCCAAACAAGATTTAAGTTATTAATGTATTCTTCATAGCTATCATTATATCCAATTTGATTTTCTGTCCCATAATCTTTTAATTGCCAATAAGGTGGTGAAGTAATAACCAAATCAACTGATTTATCTTCTAACTCAGCCATTTTTCGGCTGTCTCCATTAATAATTTTATGTTTCGTTTTAAAACTCATCTTATATCCTTTTATTAAACACAAAGATACCTATTAAAATCCTTGCCATGAAATTTGTTTTGCGCTCTTTTTCAGCTTGTTTGTAACTGCACCTTATTTCCCCTATACCCCTTTCCCCTCCAATTCACCACCCCCATCTAACCTCACTCCAAATAATTAAAGCGCACAATCCGAACCGCTACATCCAGTCCAAATCATGCGCAATGCACCGTTTCCAGCTATTCCTTCCTTAATATTGCAACAAAAATCAGGCGTGCGGAAGATGCAACACAAAAAGAAAATACTGAGTGTTATAATGGTTCTCCTGACAGGAGCCTTTTACGGTCAGGGTTTGTTTGAAAGCAGCACTACTGAAAGCAATAAGCCCAGCACACCGGTGATCAGTTTTAACGGTTATGGCCGCGGATCCTTTTATGGCGGTAGCAAATCATTCGATAATCAATCCGTATTTGCCGAATTCGGGTTTCAGGGCAAACTGTCTTTAAACCATGCTTTTCTTTTCGCCGATCTGCGTGCCAGGGGGGGTCTGCAGTTTGACAGCCTTTACACCACCCTGCAGCTCAAAGAAACTTATGTCGGTTATCAATCCGATCATTTTGACGTTTACCTTGGGGAAAAGATCATCACCTGGGGCAGAACTGACGGGTTTAACCCGACCAATAATATTACACCTTTTAACTATTTTTTCCTGACTGCCGATCCTGATGATCAGAAACTGCCCAACTTTCTATTGCAGGCCAAATGGCACATCACACCCCAAATGGATATTGAGGTAATAGGAATCCCTTTTTACCGGCCGTCAATATACCGATACGACTTGTTTAATATGGGACAATACACCCGGTTTACAACGCCATCATTTCCTACTGCTACCTTTGATAATATGAGCATGGCCGCCAAAATGAATTTCGAGTTGCCGGCCATCGGCTTTTCGGTGTCTTACTTCAGGGGATACGATCCTTTTTTCGGTTTCAACCTGAAAAGCCTCACCTGGAACTTTATTATCCCTGACATTGAACTGACGGCAGAAACTTATCTGAAAAATACTGCCGGATTTGATTTTGCCGTACCTGCCGGTTCATGGATCTTTCGCGGGGAAGCTGGCTACAATTATACAACCAACTATAAAGACAACATGTACATCCCCAATCCGGGCCTGTCTTATGTTGCCGGTGTGGAACATGATTTTTGGGGAGCACATGCCATCCTGCAATACATTGGCGCTTATACTTTTAATTTTCAGGAATTGCCCGAGCCACAGAAACCGGGACCGGAAAACGGCGTCACGATGCGGGATTATATGACTCAACTGATTATGAATGAGCTCACACAGTTTAACCGCAGGATATTTTACCAGCAGGAAAAATTCAACCACGCCCTGTCTCTTTCGGTGAACGGGTCATTTGCCCACGATGCTGTCAGAGCCGAGGTTATGGGGTATTATAACATCACATCGGACGAATGGTTTGTCAGGCCACAGGTTACCTGGAATATCACCGACAGGTTACAAACAACCCTCGGCGGGTTCTATTCGGCAGGACCAGACAAGTCAATCTATTTTTATTCCTCCGATGTGTTGAACGGTGCATTTGTACAGTTAAAGGTTAATTTTTAATCATCTCACTCTTTTAAGTTTCAATGAAAACAAGAAAGAAAATATTATTGACGGGCGCTTCGGGAACCATTGGATATGAAGTACTCAAACAATTTTTCCAAAAAAGAAACACAATAGACCTTACCGTTTTTGATGTAAAAACTAAAACTTCCGCAGCGAAGTTTGATCCATATAAAAAAGGAGTTGAAATAATTTATGGTGACATTACGAACGAAGATGATTTATTGAAAGTCTGTTCCAGTAAAGACCTTGTAATTCATTTGGCAGCCATTATTCCTCCACTGGCAGATGACAAGCCGGAACTTTATTTTAAAGTCAACGCACTCGGAACAGAAAATCTGGTCAGGAATCTTGAGCGTTATTCACCCCGTACTTTTCTTCTTTATAGCTCATCTGTTTCTGTTTACGGCGACAGGATTTCTAATCCCTGGATAAAAGTGGGTGACCCGCTTAACCCGAGCCCGGGTGATGAATATGCAAAAGCAAAAATAAAAGCTGAAGAAATTATTCAAAAAAGTAAACTCGACTGGAGCATTTTTCGTTTGGGGGCGATAATGGGAGGACATAAAATATCAAAATTAATGTTTCACCAGCCTCTGGACACTTTCTTTGAAATTGCAACACCTGAAGACACGGCAAGAGCATTTGTGCATGCCATTGACAAAACAAACCTGATATCCAGGAAAATATTTAACCTTGGTGGGGGTGAATCGTGCAGGTTAAGCTATGCGGAGTTCTTGTCCCGTTCATTTAAAATTGCAGGGCTTGGCAAACAAGACTTTCCACAAAAAGCATTTGCTGAGAAGAATTTTCATTGTGGCTATTACCGGGACGGGGATGAGCTGGAAAATATACTGCACTTTAGAAATGACACCCTCGAGAGTTTTTTCGACAAAGAAAAGCGCAAAATAAGTTCTCTGAAAAGATTTGTTTTTTACGTTTTCAGAAAACAAATTAAAAAGAATTTACGGAAAGAATCGGAACCCTGGAAGGCTTATAAAACTAACAACAAAGAAATGATTCATCGGTTTTTCAACGACTCAGTGCAGTTTGCAAATTGAAACCGGTTTAAAATAAATTAGAGAATTAAATGCCATTACAAATAATATCAGTGACAGAAAAAAACAATGGGCAGGTTTGAACAAATAATTATAAAATACAAATGGTGGTTCATCATCATCCCGGTCGTATTGACTTTGCTGGCTGCCATTCCATTGATCAACACAAAGATCAATTCAGACCTGGAAAAATATCTTCCGAAAAACGACCCGGCCTTAAAAAACAACCTCAAAATTGAAGAGCTCTTCGGCAATCCCGATCCGGTGATGCTTATATTTAAAACAAATGACGTACTCAATTACAAAACCCTCAAAAGGTTAAAAAATATCAGCAAGGCTTTTCATCGTTCAAAAGATTTTCAGGAAGTGATCAGCCTTTTCGATATAAAAGACATCAAAGGGGAAGACGGAGCCATGATTGTGAACCCCCTGGTAAAACGGATTCCGCAGAACAAACGACAGGAAGCAGCACTCAGAAAAAAGATCATAAGCGATAAGTTTGCATACAAAACCCTTGTTTCCGATGATTTCAAATACACGGCTCTGATCCTGAAAGTGAAAGAAGGCATAAGCGATGAAGAAGTTGTGGCTGCTGTTAATAAAATACTGAAAGAATATCCGGGCACTGAGACAGTTTACAAAACAGGTTATCCCTATTTGCGAACCCGGATCAACTCGGATATCTCCCATGATATGCTGGTGCTGATGCCAATCGGGCTTGTGTTGATGATCGTGTTTCTTTTTATTTCATTTCGCGAAACCAAAGCCGTTCTGGCCCCATTGCTGGTGGTAGCCATGTCCATCGTGATCTCCATGGGTTTCTTCCCGCTGATGGGCTGGCAACTAAGCATCATCACCATTTTGGCACCGGTTATGATGATTGCTATTGCCAACAATTACGGGGTGCACTTTGTGGCCCGCTATCAGGAGTTAAGGAGTTATTACCCAAGATGGACCATCGAAAAAATTACACAAAACACGTTGGCATACCTGAAAAAGCCCATTGTCATCACGGCTTTAACCACCATTGCCGGCATACTGGGACTGGTTACCCACATTTTAAGGCCGGCAAGGCAACTTGGGATAGCGGCTGCACTGGGAATCATGTTTGCCCTTATCTTCAGCCTGACTTTTATCCCGGCATTTTTTGCCGTTCAAAAGGAAAAGAAAATCAAAAAAAGGATACCCATACGTGGGGGAAAGGCCATTCATTACGCGTTGGTTTTTTTTGGCAGAATAACAACACGCCGCCCTGTTACGGTTTTGGTGATTTTCGGCATTGTCCTGTTGATTGTGGGATCAGGCATATCCTTTTTAAAGGCGAGTTCAAATTCCGAGAATTTCCTGCCGAAGAACCATCCGTTCAGACAGGCTACAGCCATTGTCAATGAGAAATTCGGCGGAACAAAAAATATATCTGTGCTGTTTACAGGCGACATAAAAAACCCGGCCCTGCTGCGACGGCTCGACCATTATGAAACAGAATTAAAAAAGATGCCCCAGGTGGGCAATGCCATCTCCATTGCAACCATCATCAGGCAAATGAGCAAAGCCCTGAACAACCCGGGGGATCCGTTGTACGACACCATTCCCCCCACCGAAGCGGCCGTGGCACAATACCTCGAACTTTATTCCATGAGCAGCAACCCGGAAGACTTTGAAGATTTTGTTGACTTTGATTACAAAAATGCCGTGTTGAATGTCCAGTTCAGGGCTGACACAAAATCCGCCGTGGACGATGTGATAAAAAAAATAAATCAATTGACGGCCAACGACCCTGCCCGTAGCATCATGGGAGGGTACTGCCTGGTGGACAAAGAGATATCGGAATCCATTATCCGGGGACAGATTTATTCCCTGATATTTGCCATCATTGCCATTACTGTTTTAATTGTTATAATTTTCCGGTCTTTCATCGCCGGCCTTTTAGGCAGCCTTCCCCTGGTATTCACCCTCATTACTCTTTTCGGAACCATGGGTTGGCTGGGCATCAAACTGGATATCGCCACGGCCATGTTATCGTCCATTGCCATCGGCGTGGGGGTGGACTATACCATCCATTTTTTCTGGCGGTACAGATATGACCTCCAACAGGGAAAAATGCACAAGGAAGCCATAATCAATACCCTGACAACAACCGGCAGGGGAATAACTATCAATGCCCTGTCAGTGATTATCGGATTTGCCGTATTGTTCATTTCATCGTTCCTGACCATCAAATATTTCGCATTTCTGATCATATTCTCGGTACTGATCTGCCTGCTTGGGGCACTCATACTTATTCCGGCAATCAGCCTGTTGTTCAGGCCGAAATTTTTGGAAATGAAAAAAGAAAAAAACTCATAAAAAATAATTAAAAATGAAAAAGATAAAATTCCTGTTGGCCCTGCTGATGTTGGGCATGCTTACCTCGATTAATGCCCAGAACCCCAAAGAAATCACACAAAAAGCAACGGATATCTCCAATCCGGATGCCTTTGAAATGACGTCCACCTTAACAACTTACGATTCCAAAGGAAGGGAACGGGTAAGACAAACCACATCCGCAACAAAGAAATTCGGTGAAACCACCAAAACAATATTAAAATTTCTGTCGCCGGCGGATGTCAAAGGGACAGGCATACTGATCTTTGATTATAAAAATAAAGATGATGACATGTGGATCTATTTGCCGGCATTGCGAAGAACACGGCGCATCATCAGCAGTGAAAAAAGCAAAAGTTTTATGGGTTCCGAATTCAGCAATGCCGACATGAGCCGACCCAACCTGGATGATTTTAATTATAAACTGGATAGGACGACCCAATATGAGGGGAAAACCTGTTGGGTGATCGAGTCAACACCAAAAACCGATAAAATTGCTGACGAAAACGGATATTCCAAAAAAATTGCCCTCATTGATAAAAACAGCTACGAAGTTTACCAGGTTAAATATTACGACCTTGATGGCGAACTTTGGAAAGTGATGACAGTCAGCGATTACCAGGATTTGGGAAACGGCAAGGTCATGGCAAGGAAAATGGAAATCAAAAATGTTCAGAATGGAAGACGTTCGGTTCTGTCCATTGACAAACTACAGATGGGCTCTTCCCTGACTGAAAATAATTTTACAACCGCCATGCTTGAGAAATAAACGGTTGGTTTTAAGCGTTCCAGAGCGCATGGTACTTTATCAGACCTTTCTCCTCTCCGTTGGAATCTCCCATCAGCATTAAGGCCTGTAAAAAAGGCCCCATAGAGTGACATGACCGCAAATTAATTGGGAATATGATTACCAATCTGTTTTAAAATCCGGATACTAATGACACATCATCAGGTAAACCGGTTTGACAGTGAGCTCGTGTCAAGCCAAGTAGTAAGTGACGTATTATACTGCCATATCAGATTATTTCTTGTGTAATCATTAATGTCTAATTTTGAATGACCAATTGATCTAAACAAATCAAAAATCCGAATTTCTAAACTTGTGCCGTGTTGGAATATTTTGGAATTAGACATTTGGCATTATTTCGTGCAATTTAATATTAGAGCAATTACCATTGGTTTGTGAAGCAAAGGAATTTCTAATTTCAAACGGCCTGTTCATATCCACGTACATGTGACCGATACTTCATATTCCTGACTAAACACGCGAGGGCATGTACCAACCAGGTTTGGAATATCCAAAATTATATTTCCAACCTTAAATTTTTCATTGAGAAATTAAGAAACCTTATTGAAGATCTTCCGTAAAAATAAGGTGAACAAAAGCGTTTAACGCAACAATTGTTAAGAACCAATTTACCAGACATGAAACGTGTAATAATTTTAATCGCATTGATGATGCCGGTGGCAATCCTTGTCCACGCCCAGAAAAGTGATTCGCCATTTAAGAACTGCAACACAATCCAGGTGATGAGGCACGGGCCTTCCGACAGTCTGCTTATACAATTTGCATCATTCCTGAAAAATGAAGGTTACAACGTTGACCGGATCAACAAAAAGAAAACAAATTTAAGGACAACCCCTTTCAACCTTATTTCACAAAAACTCAACAATGCCATCATCCACGTCATGGCACCGGCTGACAGCTCCAAACACATGATTAGCATCACCGCTTTTACCAAACCCGGCGAATATGGGGCATCACCTTATAAAATGAGGAATCACAATGCGAAAATGACCGAAAACGGGACGCTGTTCAATGAAGTCAATTTCCTGGCAAAAAAATTTGCCGATACCTATCATTGCGATGTCCTTTACGTAAAATCCAAACACTGACCGATAACAGTTCAAACTGAACTTTAGCTAAATTTTATATATCAATCAACCCTTGCATTCAATGAATGCGGGGGTTTTTAATATTTTCCGGAACGTGCTTTAAAGTTTCAAGCAGGAAATCCCAGAATTTTTGGACGGTTTCAATGCTCACCCTTTCATTGGGTGAATGGGGGTTGCGGATGGTGGGGCCGAAGGAAATCATATCCCAGTTGGGGTAAATAACACCCAGAACCGCGCATTCCAGGCCGCCATGAACAACTTTAGTATCCGGTGTTTTCCCGAATTTATCGCAATAAACCTTTTTCATAATCTTTAAAACCGGGGAATTCATGTTTGGCGCCCAACCCGGGAAGCTGCCGGTTTGTTCAACTTTTGCCCCGTATTCTTCAAACAACTGCTTCATGTTGGCGGCCACATCCCGGATTTCTTCATCGGAGATGCCTCGTTGCAAAGTTTTCACTGTTATTTTTTCACCATCCGATTTCATCACCCCCAGGTTTGAAGAGCTGATAATGATGTCAGTCCTGTCATTGTCCCTTTTAATTACCCCGTTACGGCATTCATGAATTGCGTTCAGAAAGTTATCGAGTGTTTCCACATCCATTATCTTTTCGGGCAGGGTTATGTTTTCGGCTGTAACTGTCATCCCGGCATCATCGCTGGCTATCCCGGCATACATATTGACAATTTCATCACAATAACCGAGGAAAGTACCGGCTTCTTCATCAGGGACAACAACTATTGCACTTGCCCCGCGCGGGATGGCGTTGGCAACACTACCCCCATCTATTTCGGCAACCAAAAGGCCAAGGTGTTCATTTGCATTGATAAGCAGGCGGTTGAGGACTTTAATGGCATTGGCCCTCAGCAGGTGGATATCAACACCCGAGTGTCCTCCCTTCAGTCCTGAAACATTTACCTTGAAGGCAACAAAATGGTCGGGTATGTCCTGAAGCGAGTATTCAAAAACCGCATTTGTAAATATCCCTCCGGCACAACCAACATACAACTGCCCTTCGTCTTCACCATCGAGGTTGAGCAGGATATCACCCTTTAAAATGCCGGGCTTCAGGTTTTCGGCACCGGTAAGCCCTGTTTCTTCGTCAACCGTAAACAAAGCCTCAACAGGGCCATGTTCAATATTATCCGCCTGCAAGACGGCCATGGCGGCAGCCACACCTATTCCGTTATCGGCACCAAGCGTTGTCCCTTTGGCTTTTACCCACCCACCGTCAATAAAAGCACGAATGGGATCTTTTTCAAAATTATGCTTGCTGTTGCTGTTTTTTTGGGGTACCATATCGAGATGAGCCTGCAGGATAACCCCTTTTTTGTTTTCCATCCCTGTTGTGGCCGGTTTTGTTATGATTACATTGCCGGTTTGGTCAACAAATGTTTCCAGTCCCAGTTTTTTCCCGAAGACGGCCATAAACTCCGTAATTTTTCGCTGCTTTGTTGAAGGCCTGGGAATTTGGGTCAGTAAATAAAAATTCTTCCAGAGAATATCCGGTTTTAGGTTTCTGATGTCTTTTTCCATAATTGTAACTCATAAAAAAAGGTTATATACCCCACCGAATCATTATTCAGCCAAAGTATATAACCTTTTCATAAATGATGTCCGGTTATTTTTCCGGGACGTGCTTTAAAGTTTCAAGCAGGAAATCCCAGAATTTCTGTACGGTTTCGATGTTCACCTTTTCATCCGGTGAATGGGGGTTGCGGATGGTGGGGCCGAAGGAAATCATATCCCAGTTGGTGTAAGTGGCTCCCAGTATTCCACATTCCAGCCCGGCATGGATCACTTTTACTTCGGGTACTTTGCCAAATCTATTGTTGTATATCTCCTTCATCTCTTTCAGGATGGTTGAATCGGGATTGGGTTTCCAGCCCGGATAAGAACCGTTGCTGTCAGCTTTTGCACCCGATGCTTCAAACACGTCCCTGACTTCCCGGCTCAGCTTGTCCCTGTCTTTGTCAACAAGGCTCCGCTGCAATGTTTCAATGCTGATCTTACCGTCACCTGATTTTACGATGGCCAGGTTGGTGGATGTTTCAACAATCCCTTTTACCTTTTTGCTCATGGCAATCACGCCATTGGGGCATCCTGCCACGGCATCGTAAAGGCCTTTGGTTGCTTTTTCGTCAATCAGGCTGCCAGGCAGGTCCGTTGTTTCGGCTGTAACCGTTACACCCGGGTCAGCTTCGCTAAATTCATCTTTAACGATGGCTTCAAACTCAGCCACGAAAGTTTCAAAATCTTTCTTTTTATCTTCGGGCACAACGACCGTTGCAAACGATTCGCGGGGTATTGCATTGCGGAGGCTTCCCCCGTTAATTTCAGCAAGCCGCAAACCGTATTTCTCCGTGGCTTTCATCAGCAGGACGTTCATGATCTTGTTGGCATTGCCGCGGCCCAGGTTGATGTCCAGCCCCGAATGTCCGCCTTTGAGCCCTTTTACAATGATTTTATAAGCTGCCATACCTTCCGGCACATCTTCGGAGGTATAAGTGAATTCACCGGTTGAGTTTACACCACCTGCACAGCCGATATACAGTTCACCTTCGTCTTCCGAGTCGAGGTTCAGTAAAATGTCGCCATCCAGCAAACCCGGTTTCAGATTTTCCGCACCGGTCATCCCGGTTTCTTCATCCATGGTAACCAGTACTTCAACCGGGCCATGCTCAATATCTTTGGCTTCAAGGACAGCCATCCCGGCAGCTACTCCAATACCATTGTCGGCACCCAGAGTAGTCCCTTTTGCAGTAACCCATTCACCGTCAACATAAGCATCAATGGGGTCTTTTTCGAAATCGTGGTCGGTATCCGAATTTTTCTGGGGGACCATATCCATGTGCCCCTGCAAAATGATGCCTTTACGGTTTTCCATGCCTGCTGTGGCCGGCTTTTTGATGATCACATTCCCGATGTCATCAACGAGGGT
>CAJVWU010000070.1 GCA_913009755.1 uncultured Bacteroidia bacterium | reverse complement strand
GTTATGATTACCCTGTCAAAACAGCCCAAGGTGCCATTGATTTTATTCTTGTATGTTTTTGTAAGTAATTCCATGTCTCAAAGATGCAAAAAATCCCTGTTTGGTTGTGGCTTGTCCACGTTGGGTACTAACACTTCTCTTTTAGGTATTTATTCTGGTGGTGATATTAACATGGATGGTAATGTAAGAAAAGTCGGTCCTGCTAGCATAAACGATTATCTATCTTTGTTAAATAGTCTTGGAGCTAATACATCTATTATAGAGCAACTTCCCTAATTTTAATGATCACTAATAAAATGCAAACAATGAAAAAGATATTTTTACTTTTAATTCTAAGTAGTTTTGGATTTTTTGCTACAGCCCAGTACTTTCAAGCAACCATGAAAGTTGAATTAACTACAACTGGGCCTGAAGCTGTCTTTTCTATAAAAGCCAATACAACAATTACTGACGGTTTTTCAGGTGTTGAATTCTTTATTACTTATCCACCTTCTTACTCTTTATCATTTGGTACATCTGTAGCAAATACTACTGATTTTCCAGGTTTGAGTTTTATTGATGGAGGGCACAATTCTGGTGGTTCTGCTCCTTCAGGTAATGATACTTGGTGGTGGTATTATACCGGTACAGGCACAACGAGTAATACTTATACAGCAGGGTCCGAATATGAAGTGCTTAGGGTTCCAATAACAAGTTCATCTGTAGATTTCGGTGATGTTTCCATGGAATTTGATGGATCGTTGTATTCCGCTTATTTTGCTTTGGGTGGTATTACTGGTACAGGTTATACAACGGTTGATCAAAATTTAGATGTACCTGTTTATTATGGACCAGGTACTTATACAGGGGGCAACGGCGATGCGGTATTTGCAGGAGGAACTTGCATGTACACTATAACAGACCAACCACTCGTACCTATGGTTTTATGGCAAAGCGCAGCTTGGGCAGGTGGAACCGGAACAGGTAATTCCCCCGGAAATGGTGATGGGGCAAAAAAGTGTTATATCAAAGATTTAAGCGCACAGGTATCTGATGTAGAAGCACAGGTGCTTGATCTAATTATTGAAACTGGGGGCTCGTTGGAAATTATACCTAATGCTGGTTTAACAGCACTTGGACCAACAACCATTACTGATGCAACGAGTCTTATTGTTCAGGCCGATGCCACCGGTGTAGGTTCCTTCATTGACAATGGTACGATCACATACGGCACAAACGGCTCGGCCAAAGTGCAGACTTATTTACATAACGGACAAACCGATGGTACTTTTTGGATTCATCTTGTCGGCCCTACGGTTGACATAACGGGTGCCCCGGGTGTCACACTTGGGGATTTTGACCTGGCTGCCCTGCAAACCTATGCCTACCAATGGGATGAAACGCTTCCCCTGGCGAATGGATGGGTCAATGTGTACAATACCTCAACGCCGATCAATACGGCAACCGGTCTGGCATTGTCCACCAACGATAATACTGATCACATACTTGAAATGACCGGTAAATTATTAACCGGTGCTGTGACCACACCCTTAACTTTTACCACTAATGATTTAATGCTGATCAGCAACCCGTATCCTTCGGCCATTGATTTTGATGCTTTTTATTCCGACAACTCCTCGTATATTAATAACCAGTTCTGGGTTTGGGATGAAAGCATCGGAAATTATATTACAAGGTCAGGTGGAGTTGCTAATCAGCTAAACATACAGGTAGGACAGGGCTTCTTTGTAGAAACAACAGGCTCTACAAACGCCGACTTCAACAATACCCAGCGGGTTCACAGCAATGACCCGTTCAGGGAAGTCCAGGAAAACACCTTGCATGTAACCGTTGATGGCGGAACAAAAGGATATAAGGATAATGCCTGGATACATTTTTCTCCTGACGGGCAGGTAACCAGTGGGTACGACGTGAATTACGATGGCGAAAAATGGGCCAGTTATTATCAGGATGCCACCTCCATCTGGACGGTGACGGAAGACAGTACCCGGGTTCAGGTCAACCAGCTTCCGCTGGACCTTTTGCAAAGTACACTGGCCAGTGTTCCCATGAGTTTTGTTTGCGGGTATGCCGGCGAATACACGTTGCATTTTAAAGATATTGATTCGTTTGATGGCGGAACGGAGATTTGGCTCGAAGATTTACAGACCGGCGGCGATTGGGTTGATGTGATACAAAACCCGGATTATACGTTCACGGGAAATCCCCAAGACCTTAAAGCGCGGTTTGTAATCCATTTCGCAGGGCCCAATTCGGTGAATGACATTGAAGCGCACAATGTTAAAATTTACGGGGTTAACGAGTATGCATACGTTAAGAATATGACAAAAAATGAGGTGATTAAGGAAGTCTTTATTTACAGCCTATCAGGGAGAATGATCCTGCACAAACAGGTGACTGACCAAAATATTTACCGTTTCTATATTTCAAACTTTGACAACATATATATTATAAAGGTGGTTACTGATAAAAATATTTATACGGGAAAAGTATTTATACATTGACCTTTTTAACGAACCGCTAATTAATAATATATAAAAACAATAAATTGATAAAAATGAAAACATTCAAAAAAATAGCCGGACTTGCCATCTTCCTTTTGTTTTTTGCCCCTTTAACACAGCTAATGGCCCAGGGCGGTCCTCCTAATCCCCCGGGTGGGCCGGGATCAGGAAGCGGCGTACACCCATCGGTGGCAGTGCCCCCATCAGCGGAGGCCTGCTGATCCTCACCGGGCTGGCTGCTGCCTATGGCGGAAAAAAAGTTTATCTTTTGGCGAAGAAAAAAGAAAAGTAGCAGCAACCTGTTATAGACCCGGGCCTTTGCAGCGTATCCTTCCTGATACTCCGCAAAGGTCTTTTTTTTGCCTGTCCCCAACCCGGCGGGTAGCTTTATTCCCGCCGGGTTGAGAAGTTCCCCTAACCAGTCGGGCAGCTTTATTCCCGCATTGGTCGGGAAAATGAATAAAACATCCTGGAACAGCAGGTGCAGGCATGTCTGTCTGTTCAGCCGATTTTTCCCGACCCGGAGGGAGCAAGCCCGCCCGCCGGGTCAGGCGCTATCTCTAACCAGGCGGGTAGTCTTTTTCCCGCTTTGCTGTAAAGTGGGAAATCTGAATTTCATCTTTCTTTCTTTTTTTGGATTTTCTGCCTGATAATGAAACCTTTTTGCAGAAAATCCGTCAAAGTATATTAGTGAGTTAGTATATCTTGACAGACACTGTGCTATCCACTGGAAACGGGACATATAAGAACCTAAAATTCAGCATCATGGAAAAACATAAACGGGTCATTTTCACAGTTGTCATTTTTTTGTTTTTAAGCAGTGCGGTCTTTGCCCAGCATTTTCAACCGGTCTGGGGAGACCAGAACCCGCAAAACTGGATGAATTTTGTTTTTTCATCCGTTAATATTGACGGCTCAACCATTGAGGCCGGGGATGAAATTGCAGTTTTTGATACGGATGCATCTACCGGGGAAGAAATCTGTGTCGGGAGCTATGTTTTGACAAGTTCCACTCCGCCCTTTTCTTTTTCATCCGGCGAAAACGACGGCAATGGTGGTTTTACGGTAGGTGACTCGATCATTTACCGTCTTTGGGATTCAAGCGCATCAAAAGAAATTCCCCTGATTGACAGAAGCTATACAACCACATCCGATTCTGTTTTTACGGTTGACGGAACGGCAGTGTTGAACTTTGTTGCCGGATATTCTGCCAATACCTGGACCGGCACGACCGATAACAACTGGAACGATGCATCCAACTGGAATACGGGTTTATTGACTCTTGCCGGGGCAGATGTGATCATTCCATCCAGCGGGGTTAGCCATTATCCTACCTTAACAACTTCTGAAGAATGTAATAACCTAACCATTCAATCCGATGCATCAGGTGACGGTTCAATACTGGGTGATGAGTTTTTAACCGTAAATGGCAATGCCATTGTTTTTCGATACATTACAGGTGGTAAGTGGCATGATATTTCTGCTGTCCTGGTTGGTCAGACCGTCAATTGCCTGTATTTTGGAGGCACTCCTGATGTGTGGTTACGTGTTTACAATGAACCGGACAATTCAAGGACTTACATAACCGATACGAATACCCCCATGCCGTCGGGTGCCGGTTTTGAAGTTTGGGTAGAAGCCGGATATAGCATATTTACAATTTATACCGGACAGTTACAAACTTCCGATGTGGTGCTGTCAACCACCTCAACACCTGCATTATATTATACGACGGGAAGCCCCCAGTCTGATTATGGTTACAACCTGATCGGCAATCCCTTTGCCAGTCCCCTGGATTTGGATAATGGTACATGGAATCCCACAGATGTGTCCACATCGTTCTGGATATGGGATCCTGCCGGTAGTGGCACATATCTGGATTACAATACGGCAACAAAAACAGGGACCCTGCCCGGCGGGATTGTCCCCGTGGGTCAGGGGTTCTTCATCCAGGCCAATGGGCCAACGCCCTCCATTACCATACCCATGGATGCGCGGGTTCATTCTGCACAAGGCTATTATAAAAATGCCGGTGCCGGTGATGATACCCCGGTTCATATTTCATTGCAGGCCGTTGCCGGTGAAGGAAACGATGAAATGAATATTGCTTTTCTGGACGGGGCTACCGAAGGTTTCGATACGTATGATACACGCAAGATGTTTGCCTTCGAAGGGGATGCCCCACAGGTTTATTCCATAATGGCCGGTGAAGATTTCGGAATAAACGGGCTGCCCGTTATTCCGGCAGAAGGTACCGAGGTTAAAGTAGGATATAAAGCCGGTTTGGATGGGGGACAAACAATCATTGCCAACCTTGAGTTTCTCCCTGAAACCACTGTCTTGCTTGAAGACCTTGTGACCGGTGATATTCAGGACCTTGTTGAAAACCCGGTTTATGAATTCGATGCATCAACGGGTGATGATCCGGGACGTTTTATCCTTCATTTTAACCAGACATTAACCGGGGCGGGGGAGAATCCCGGAGAAACGGGAATCCATGTTTATGCTTATGACAATGCCTTGTACATCCGGAGTGAAGGTGAACTTGCCAAAGAGAAAAAGGAAATTATGGTTTATGATATGTCTGGAAGAAAAGTCTTGCAAACCACGGTTTATCCTTCTGCATTAAACAGGATACCAGTGAAAATTCAGGGTTACTTCGTTGTTAAGATAAAATGTGCGGCTACCGTCAGTACAACCAGGGTTTATATTCAGTAACAAACTTTGAAATCATAATAATACCAACAGTTTACACTATTATGAGCAATCAATACCCCGGGGTATTTTTGAATCTTCAAAACGTTCCTTTGGGGTTTGGTTTTTATGCAAAGGCATTAACCCGGCTATAAAACGGAATATAATTTGAAAGGTCTTGTACAATACATGATATAATCGGGTATTCAGTTGATGAAGAAAGATACTTATTTGAAAGAAGGTGGGTTTAGGACAATGAATTACTTCGGGTAAAGCAGAAAGAGTGGAAGATAGATTGAGGGTTAATAAATGAAGAAATCAAAGAGATATTAAATTAGTGCATATTTTTGCAGTGAAATCACCCCATTTAGACAAATTACAATGAGCAAATTAAAGCAAAAGTCTTTGTTTAATATAGTGGCGGCCAAATTGTTAATTGATAATAGCTTATACTGCTCAAGTGTTCATTGTTCATACTATAGCTGTTTTCAGTTGTTAAAATTTATAATTAAAGATTTTTTTGGAATTGAGTAGGCACAACTTTCATCACAAATCGCATCTTCAACAAGAAATAGCCATCAATACATTATCGAATATATTGAATCACAAATTCAAAATAACATTGGCCTGATTAAGGCAAGAAACTTTAAACATAAAATAAAAGATTTATCTAAAACATTTCACGTATGATTATTACAGCAAAAGAATTCTTGATTGATAATTTAAACTGGTTGTCAGAATTGTTTCCTGAAATTCATATTCGGTACGAAATCAGGTCAAATATTAATAGTCATATTGTTGAAGTTATTCCAGTTTCTGTTTTTAATAATAATGAAGATTACCTAAAAGCTGAAATAAGTATTGAAAAACAATTTGAAAGACTATTTCCTGATGAAGATATTGTTTTTATTTCGGAAGATTCATTAACAAAAATAAAAAATGCCGGATATGAATTTGGTAATAACCAAATGAGTTTTGATACCGGGCTTCTTGAGACTAATATCATTTTTAGTGGTTTTGATGAGGAATTTACTGCCGGTGAAACAAATTTTGCTTTAGCTGCCTAAATATTATGGATGAGTCAAAATTTCAATTTAAAGGCTTTTTAATTAAACGTTCTTTAATAGAACTAAAGGAAGGGTTACTCTCTCCTAATAAATTTTCAATTAGTTTTCGATACAAAGGGTATTATTAAACCATTCGAATCAACTTTTCATTTGACCCTTGGAGTCGTGATCGAAGATGAAAATAAAAAATTGCTTATTGAAATAGAAGCTGTAGCAGATTATTTGTTTGATAATGCATTTGATAAAGAAACTTTGAATAAGTTATTTTATGTCAACGCTCCGGCTTTGTTATTTCCATATATCCGGGCATATATTTCTACCCTTACGAACCCTGTCCGGTATCAAGCCAATAACTTTACCAACCCTCAATTTGAGTGTCCTTGGTAGTGAATTACAAAAAAACACAACAGTTCAGGAAAAGGAATAGAATTTTCAGCAAAATAGTTATTCTCCCTCTTATTCATTCACTCACTCATTCTCCCAATAAGATAATCATTTCCATGTTTTCAATATAGTATTGACGGTTAATTGGGTTGGGTTGAAAACTTTTGTAATAACCTTGGATGATATATTTACCTGTTATAAAGTTGTTCATTTTATCATTGTTTCAGAACTTCCTGATTTTATATCATGTCGTGCCCTTTTTCGGAAACCTTCTTGCCTGAAAATCGTATGAACAACATAATAGTAATAACCTTTAAAATATACGGCTATGTTACGCAAAGTTTTTCTACGGTTATTGTTGCCTGTTTTTATACTGGGTTTGTTTATCCAGTCTTCGCTCTATGGGCAAACTGTTATTGATGATTCTTTTTACAGCCCTGCACTGGACGAAACCAGGTATGTTGACGTTTACCTGCCCCCCGGCTATGATGCAAGTCCTGATCTGCACTATCCGGTGATCTTTTATCTCCACGGATGGGGCGGGAACCAGAATGACCTTTCCAGTATTGTCAGCTATACCGAACAGAAAATCAATAACGGGGAAATTGAACCTGTGATCATGGTTTGTGCAAGTAATTATACAGCTCCGTTTGCCGGCAGTATGTATATGAACTCACCCGTTTGGGGAAATTTTGAAGATTATATGATCAACGATCTGATCACCTGGTTAGATACAACCTACCGGACAGTTCCCGCAAGGAAATACCGCAGTTTGATGGGACATTCCATGGGAGCTTACGGTGCCTTCAGGTATGGCAGTTTGCACAATGATAAATTTTGCGCTCTGGCTGCTTATGCCGCACCAGCCAATATGGAATTAATCATTAACGATTACCAGACGCATCTTAAATCGGAAAATCCCGGGCCTCCTTACACATTCAATTACAGCTCGGGTGGTAATTTTACAAAGATGATTTTCCTGGGATCGGGTGCATGGTCACCCGACCTGAACAGTCCGCAGGATTACGTTACACCGCAGGTTGTGGAGTATCCTTTCGACCAGCAATGTGATGTTATTGATACGGTTTTCGAAAAATGGTATCCCGGACAGGTTACCACGCTTGTTCAATCTTTGACACCCTCTGACAGCCTGGGCATTCTTTTCGGTTGCGGATCAAGTGATGAACTTTATTTTTATCAGCCCAATCTGGCGCTAAAGGATACACTGGACTCATTAGGCCTTAATTATGAGTTTATAAGCTATTCGGGTGGGCACTCCATGCCGGCAGCTTTTAAAAATGAAAGTCTGCTCTTTTTGGATTCACTCATGTTATCTCCGGTTGATATGTCCTGTCCCGATCCTGCCAATCTTTTGGCTGACAATATCACTTCTTCTTCCGCCGATCTTTCGTGGACGGAAAACGGAACAAACACTACCTGGCAGATCATGCTGGATGTTACAGGTTTTGATACCACCGGTTTTGCCCCGGTTACTGTTACCGGCAACCCATACACTTACACGAGTTTAAACGGCAATACCGATTATGACTGGTATGTCAGGTCGGCCAATGAGTGGGGCTATTACAGTAACTGGGTTGGACCGGCTCAATTTTCAACTTTGCCCAACGACACCACCCAGACCATTCAGTTGATTGCCGGATGGAACATCAACTCTTTCATGGTTACATCCGATTCAATGAATATGTTGAATATTTATAGTTCGTTGGTTAATTCGGGGCATCTGCTTAAGATTATTGATGAAGTGGGTGGTTTTGTCCAGTATATTGAGGGGATCGGCTGGATAAATTCCATTGGAGACATGGCACTCACCGAAGGTTATTATGTGAAAGTGGATACAGTTACCGATCTGCAGGTTACCGGCCTGCCCCAGTTGTCTTCTTACGACATCCCTTTGATCACCGGCTGGAATATTCTGGGATATCCGTTTTCAGAAGGACAAGATGCCATCACGGCCTTGCAACCGCTCATTGATTCCGGCCTGCTGATCAAAGTAATTGATGAAACGGGCGGCTTTATTCAATATATTGAGGGTATCGGCTGGATCAACTCCATTGGTGATTTCCTGCCGGGAGAGGGATATTATATTAAAGTGAGCGCCGCCACCACCCTGACGATGGATTATCCGGCAGCATCCAATATGATGGTACAGCAAACCCCGGGTGCGGAACCGGTTCTTTTCAAGCGGCCGTTTGCCAACAATCCGTATCGCCCCATGAATATTGTTGTCAACGATATCCGTATCAAAAACATGGGCGTGAGCGAGGGGGACGAAATAGGCGTATTCGATAACGGCCTTTGCGTGGGTGCCGGTGTGGTTACCCTGAATGATGACAGGTACTCGGTTTCGATTGCCGCGGCAATGGACGATCCCACTACTGAAGAAATTGACGGATATACCCCGGGGGATCAAATAACATTCGAATACAGAAATGCCGGACTGAACAACCCGGTTGACCTGAACGCACAGGATATAATGGGTACCAAAGAATATAAACCATTGGGTACTTATGCCTGTACCTTGTACGATATGTTCAGTGATGTTCAGGAAAATTCGGCACAGGCTATCGAACTCAATTGTTATCCAAACCCTGTAAAAGACAGGTTGACCATTGCATTCAACAGTCCGGCAGGGCGGGTAAACATTGAAATATTGGATATCAGCGGCCACGAAGTCGCCCGTGTAGCCAACGAAATAAGAAATGAGGGAGACCATACGCTCGTCTATTCAACTGACAAACTGGTCAGCGGTTTCTATATCGTAAAAATCCAGGCAGTTACCAACGATGGGACCTATTCTGGATTCATGAAATTTGTAAAAATGTAGCGCCGGCAGCCTATAAAAACCGCTGGCAAAATTGGGGTGAAGGGGTTTTGATTAATGCTTAAAGTATAATCAGCCCCTTCGTTTTTTTTAATACTTCGGTTTTTGAAAATAAATTTACAAACCTTCGTATTAAAAAAGCCTGTCAATCACTGTGACAGGCTTTTGCCCTTATCTGTGATCCGGGAGGGATTCGAACCCACGACCCGCAGCTTAGAAGGCTGCTGCTCTATCCAACTGAGCTACCGGACCAAAAACGGGGGCAAAGATAGTATAAAACAAAAAAGATAAAAAAGAGAAAGATGGAAAGATAAAAGATAAAAGTTAAAATATGTTGATGCCTGAATGGCAGCGAAGCGAATGACAATGAATGGCCAATTACCTAATCAACCATCGCTTCAAACAGAATTTCAACCGGGTGGCGGGCATTGCGGTTGGTGCCGTCTTTTATCTGGTGACGGCAGGAAGTGCCGGGGGCGGCAATGGTGGTTTCAGCATCTGCTTTGCGGACGGCGGGAAAAAGAATAAGCTCACCGATCTTCATAGACATCTCGTAATGTTCTTTTTCAAATCCGAACGACCCGGCCATGCCACAACAGCCGGAGGGTATTTCTTCAGCCTTGTAATTTGCGGGGAAATTTAAAACAAATAGGGTAGGAGCAGTGGAAGCCAGTGATTTCTGGTGGCAATGCCCATGCAATTTAATGTACTTCCGATCTTTTGTGAACTGTTCTTTTTTTATTCTGCCGGCTTTCATTTCTTTTTCAAGGAATTCATCAATCATCAGCGCATTACCGGCCAGGTGGTACGCATCTTCTTTGAGGCCTTCATCCACGAGGTCGGTGTATTCGTCACGAAAAGTCAGGATGGCTGACGGTTCGATGCCGAGCAATGGGGTTTCTTTTGAAATGATGTCCTTTAACAGGTTGATATTCCGGTTGGCAATTTTTTTGGCTTTCTTCACCAATCCTTTGGACAGGTATGTACGGGCGCTCTCAACATGTTTTGGAATGGCCACTTCATAGCCCAGTTTTGTCAGCATCCGGACGGCTTTAATACCAATGTCGGTATCGTTAAACCGGGTAAACTCATCGTTAAACAAATAAACCTTTCCGTTGGGAAAATGATTACGGCTTTGGTTCAATGCAAACCACTTTTCAAGGGGCTGTTTACCCAGCAGGGGCATCTTTCTTTCAGTTGAGAAACCGATCATCAGGGCAAACGTTTTTGACAAAACAGGATTGCCGATAAAAGAATTAAACAGCCAGGGGGCATAACTTCCCAGTTTACTGATCTTTGAAATGTTGGCGATCAGCCACGTACGTATAGGAACGCCATTTGATTCGTAATAATGTTGCAGGAATTCGGCTTTCAGTTTTGTAACATCCACACTTGACGGGCACTCTGATTTGCAGGCTTTGCAGGAGAGGCACATGTCCATCACTTCAAAAATTTCTTTGTGATCGAAAGGATTGGATTTTTCTGAATGGGTCAGGAATTCCCTTAAAATGTTGGCTCTTGCCCTTGTTGTTTTGTCTTCGTCACGTGAGGCCATGTAGCTGGGGCACATTGTCCCGCCGGTGATTTCCGTTTTGCGGCAGGCGCCTGTTCCGTTACATTTTTCAGTAGCACGTAATATTCCAATATCTTTTGAAAAATCAAAATAGGTGCTGATCTCCCGTGTCTTTTGTCCCGGTTCATACCTGAGAAAGGTATTCATCTTCGGGGTGTCAACAATCTTTCCCGGATTGAAAATATGATCGGGATCCCAAATGTTTTTTATCTGCCTGAAAATCTGATAAATTGTTTCTCCCATCATCAGCGGGATAAACTCGCCGCGCAGCCGCCCGTCACCATGTTCGCCGCTTAACGAACCATCGTATTTTTTTACAAGTCGGGCGGTGTCTTCGCCAATCCGGCGAAATAGTTTTACATCTTCCGGGTCTTTCAGGTTCAGCACAGGCCTCAGATGCAACTCACCCGTGGCAATGTGGGCATAATAAACGCAATCTGTTCCGTATTTTGCCAGCATCTGCTTCAATTCGGAAATATAGGCGGGCAGCAATTCGGGCTTAACAGCCGTATCCTCAATCACCGGAACCGGCTTGGCATCGCCGGGCATGTTGTTCAAAATGCCCAGCCCGGCACTTCGCAATGCCCATACCCTTTTTATATCAGGCCCTTCAACCACAGGAAAATGATAGCCATATCCCAAAGCTTTCATCTCCTTTTCCATGATCACTACTTTCTTTTTTATTGTCTCCTGATTGTTTTCAGCGAATTCAACAATAAGTATGGCACCGGGATCGCCTTGAATGAAAAAGCGGTTTCTCTTTTGGTCAATGTTCTTTTTGGTCAGTTGCAGGATAATATTGTCCATCAGCTCCACGGCAGCCGGTTTTTGTTTCAGGGCAATGAGGTTGGCTTCGAGTGCCTTTTGCACGTTTTCAAAATGGATGCAAACCAGCACTTTGTGCTTTGGCGGTAACGGGACCAGATTGAGTTTTATGGAAGTCGTAAAAGCCAGGGTGCCTTCCGATCCCGCCAGCAATTTACAAAAGTTGAAATTATCGCCGTTGCCTGAGAAAGGGGAAGTGTTGAGCAACAGGTCAAGGGCATATCCCGTATTGCGCCTTTTAACATCCGGATCGGGGAATTCTTTTCTGATCTGTTCTCTTGTTTCATCGTCGGAAAGGATTTCATTTAGTTGTCTGTAAATTTGTCCTTCCAGGGTATCCTGCACACATTTGGCGTTAAAGGCTTCTTTGGCCAACGGACCGAAAACAACCCGCGATTCGTCACTCAGGATGGCACTGATTTCGAGGGTATGGTCGCGTGTGCTTCCATAGATCAGTGAATGGGCACCGCAGGCGTTGTTGCCTACCATCCCCGCCATCATACACCGGTTGGATGTGGAGGCCTCGGGGCCGAAAAACAAACCGTGCGGTTCCAGGTATTTATTCAGTTCATCAAGGATGACACCCGGTTGCACACGTACCCATTTCTTTTTTTCGTTCAGATCAAGAATGCGCGTCAGATGTTTGGAAACATCGGCAATGATGCCGTTACCAACCACTTGTCCTGCCAGTGAAGTGCCTGCAGTGCGTGGAATGATGGACGTCTTGTTTTCCTTTGCAAAACGGATAAGGCGTTTGATGTCGTCTTCATTTTTCGGAAAGGCAACAGCGAGGGGCTTTTCACGATAGGCCGAAGCATCGGTGGCATACATCAGCCGGATGGCTTCATCGTAAAGGATTTCACCTTCAAATGTGGTTTTGAGTTTATGTAGTTTTTGGTAAAGGTTTTCCATTTAAACACTAAAATGACTTCATGCTACAAATATAAGCCGTCTTACGGATTTTTCCCGGATGAAGACAGGGAAGGGCTAAATTTTATTTTGAGGTGCTGGAAATTAAATATGATCTAAATTGGATGAAAGGATTGTGACAAGTTTTAAAAACGTTTACTATGAAAATCGAATATAATAATCTTTACACCCATTTTGTTTTTACAACATTATCAACAAAACCTCAAAAAAATAAGCATAAATCTTTCAAATAAAAATACAAAATCCCCCCTTACTCTTCATGCATCGCCAGCATAGGCAGTTCCAGTTTAAAGAAATCTTTTTTCCGTAGCTTGTTACTGAACAGATTCTTGAAAACATTGGTTTTGTGTGAGATAAATGCAATCATGTTGATTTTATGTTTGGTAGTAAACTCGCGCAGCACTTCCTGCCTGCTTTCCGCATCAAGAATAAAAAAATGAAACGTCTCAACAGGATTTTTGTTTGTCAGCGCATATTTCAGTTCATCCATCATCCCTTTACTTTCTTCTTTTTTGCCTTTTAATAAAAAGTGGACAATAAAAAATTCGTTCTTCATGGGTTTCAGCAGCTTGATCATTTCATTGATCTTCGGAAAATCATGCTGGCTGAAATTGGTGGCATACATCACATTTTTCATCCTCACTTTCCTGATTGAGTCGGGGACGGCAATAACGGGAACCGGAGCTTTCGTCATAATTTTTTCCGCCATGCTGCCTTCCAGAAAACCTTTTTTACCTTCGCCCCGTGTGCCCATGATGATCAGTTGGGGTTTGATACGATCGCAAATATCCTGGATTTCCCATTCGGGATCGCCACCACTAACCTGATGCCTGATCTTGATATTGGTGATTTCTTCTTTTTTCAAATAATCATCCATCTGTCCGGCAAGCTGTTGAATGTTATCTTCAGCCTGCACCCTTAACTCATTGATGAAATCCATATTCAGGAAAGTATCGCTGTCAATCCCAGCCGGAAAACTTGAGTCGGGAACCATCAGTTGATCGGGATAGATATGAAAAAGGTGTAATTCAGTGTTTTCTGTGCCAGCCAGGTGAACGGCAAATTTACAGTTTATCATTGCACCCTCCGAAAAATCAACGGGTAAAAGAAATTTTTTCATACTATTTATTTTTGGTATAAAAATAATGTAATTTTATTATTCTTACAACCTTTTTCATAATATCGGGGTCATTAAAGTTAAAAGTCTAATTTTGAATTTATAATGAAGCTTCATTTTATTGCTATCGGGGGAAGTGCCATGCACAACCTGGCCATTGCACTAAAGCAAAACGGTGATATTGTAACCGGCTCGGATGATGAAATCTTTGAACCTTCGCGCAGCCGTCTTGAAAGTTATGGCCTGTTGCCGGCACAAACAGGGTGGAATCCGGAAAAGATAACAACAAACCTTGATGCCGTTATCCTGGGCATGCATGCACGGGCTGACAATCCAGAGTTGCTGAAAGCACAGGAACTGGGAGTGAAAATATTCAGTTATCCCGAGTTTCTTTTTTATCATTCACGGAATAAAAAAAGGGTCGTTATCGGCGGAAGCCACGGAAAGACAACCATCACCGGGATGGTCATGCATGTTTTAAAGGCTGCGGGAATGGATTTTGATTATATGGTGGGCTCAAAATTAAAGGATTTTGATGTGATGGTCAGGTTGAGTGATGAGGCTCCCCTGATGATCTTTGAGGGAGATGAGTATCTGACCTCCCCCATTGACCGACGGCCAAAGTTTCATTGGTACAGGCCACACCTTGCTTTATTGAGCGGCATTGCCTGGGACCACATCAATGTGTTCCCGACTTTTGATAATTATATTGACCAGTTTCGTAAATTTATTGAATTGATTGAACGAAACGGCAAATTGATCTATTGCAGCGGTGACAACCTGCTTGAAGAGGTGGCCATCCAAAGCCGGGATGATATTCAAAAAACGGCGTATGCACTACCGGAATATTTTATCAGGCAGGGTGTAACATTTATTGAAACCCTGGAAGGACTCATTGCGTTAAAGGTATTTGGAAGACATAATCTTATGAATATCAATGGAGCACGGCTGTTATGCCATGAACTTGGGGTTAGCGATCATGAGTTTTTTGAGGCCATCGCTGATTTTGAAGGAGCTGCCAATCGTTTAGAGCTTGTAACGCACCACGATGGAAGCCGGCTGTACAAAGATTTTGCTCATGCCCCTTCAAAGGTGCGTGCTACAATCCGGGCGGTCAGGGAGCAATTTCCCCGACACCGGCTGGTTGCCTGTCTTGAGCTGCATACATTTAGCAGCCTGAGCAAAGAATTCCTGAACGAATATCATGGCAGTTTTGATATGGCCGACGAGGGATGTGTATTTTTTAACCCGCACGCTGTGAACCTGAAACGATTGCCTGAGCTTCAAATTGACGACATCAGAAAAGGTTTTGGGAATAAAAAACTTTCTATATTTGATGATTCACAAAAAATGACCGGTTGGTTAAGCAGACAGAAACATTCCGGAACAGTTTTTCTAATGATGAGCTCGGGAAACTTTGATGGTATTAACTGGAACGAGCTATCAACAAAACTGGTTTAGTGGTTTGGCAAAAAAAGTAATTATATTGCTTGTTTTCTCTTTTGCATTTTTCGGATTGCACAGTCAGGCTATTGATTCAACCCTGATTAAAGCTTATCCTTATAAAATCGGGGACATTGGGTTTGCAGTGGACAGCATGGAGTTTTATGGTGGAAAAGTCTCACAAGGCCATACGATAGATTATCACCTGGGGATGTATAATTTTGGCAAATTTCCTGTCAGTCTTAAAAACGGAAAAACCAATAAGTTCACCGAGATAAAATACGATCCGCCAATACTTGAACCCGGCCGGTCAGGGAAAGCCAATATCTCTTATGAGGTAGTTAGCGAAATGCCTGTGGGAATTACACAGCAGGAAATCGCTATTGAATCGGATGATAAAGAAAACCCGTATAAATTTCTATATATGATTATTGATGTATTGCCTGATTCATCACAAGGCCAATCGGTTAGAATTAAGGATACGGTCCCCCGATTGATCTTTAATCATTATAATTTTGACTTTGGTTATTCGTGGCATGGAAAATCGTTCACGCACAGGTTTATGTTCAGCAACATGGGGTTGCAGGAGTTGGTCATCAGCCAGATTGTGCCTTCGGAAGGTTGCAAACTGATTAATGATCCGCCCAGGGTAATCCCATCCGGCGGAACCGGAAGCATTGTTGTAAAGGTGAGGACTTTCGGCACCTATGGTGTGCAGCACCTGATGATAAAAATTGTATCAAATGACCCGGTTAACCCTTTAATCATCCTGGGCCTCCACGGTTCGGTGAAACAACATACGTCCGGCAAGAAAAAAGCCGGCTTCTGTTATCGTTAGCCGGCTTGTATCAACAATTTCAATGTCTTTTTTAACTATTCATCGAGATCAGGAATTCCTGGTTGTTCTGTGTAAATTTCATTCTGTCAAGTAAAAATTGCATGGCTTCCAGGGTATTCATGTCGGAAAGGTGGTTTCTCAATATCCAGATACGCTGCAGGGTTTCTTTGTCAAGCAACAGGTCCTCGCGGCGGGTACTTGAGGCCACAATATCAATGGCAGGGTATATTCGTTTGTTGGATAATTTACGGTCGAGCTGAAGTTCCATATTACCCGTGCCTTTAAATTCTTCAAAAATAACTTCATCCATCTTCGATCCGGTGTCAATCAATGCAGTGGCCAGTATAGTCAGCGAACCGCCGTCTTCTATTTGCCGTGCCGCGCCAAAGAATCGTTTGGGTTTTTGCAGTGCATTGGCTTCCACACCACCCGACAGTACTTTGCCTGAGGCAGGCGACATGGTGTTGTATGCCCTCGCAAGGCGGGTAATCGAATCGAGCAGGATAACCACATCGTGGCCGCATTCCACCAGCCTTTTGGATTTTTCCAGGACGAGGTTGGCAATTTTAACATGTTTTTCTGCAGGTTCGTCAAAAGTAGAAGCAACAACTTCCGCGTTCACACTGCGTTCCATGTCGGTAACTTCTTCAGGCCTTTCGTCAATCAACAGTATGATCAGATAAACTTCAGGGTGATTGGAAGCAATGGCGTTGGCAATCTCTTTTAAAAGCACGGTTTTACCGGTTTTAGGTTGCGAAACAATCAGCCCGCGCTGTCCTTTGCCAATAGGGGCGAACATATCCATAATCCTTACCGAAATACTTTCTTCATTGTGCCCGGTGAGTTTAAATTTCTCTTTAGGGAAAAGCGGTGTCAAATAATCAAAGGGGATACGATCGCGTACATCTTCGGGCAGTTTACCATTAATTTTTTCAACTTTGATCAGCGGGAAATACTTTTCACTTTCTTTGGGAGGCCTTATATTGCCTTTCACTGTATCGCCGGTTTTGAGTCCGAACAGTTTGATCTGAGACTGGGAAACATAGATGTCGTCCGGTGAATTCAGATAATAATAATCGGATGATCTTAAAAAACCGTATCCGTCAGGCATTATTTCCAATACGCCTTCGGCAGAAACCATTCCTTCAAACTCAAAAGGATAATTTCTCGGTTTTGATTGCTCAGTTTGGCTGCTATCTCGTTTGTATTCAGATTTTTCCCTGCTGTCCCGTCTTTCCGGTTGTCTTGTTTCTTCCCGGCGCGGTCTTTCTCTTTTAACAGGCCTTTCTTCTTTTACAGGTCTTTCTTCTTTTACTGGTCTTTCTTCTTTTACAGGCCGTTCTTCCGGTTTGTTTTTTGTGGTTGTTTTAACCTCAGGTTTGTTTTCAGACGGGTCTGCAGAGGTCTTTATGGAAAGGGTTTCATCTTCAAGAACAGTTAAAGAAGGTTTCTCTGTCCTGGTTTCAACCGAACTGGCGATGGGTATGATCTTTCTGGGCCGCCCACGGCGCCTGGGTTGTGTAGCATGTGTTGCCTCCGGTTTCTTATCTTTATCTTCTGTTTTCCGTTCTTGTTTATTTTCCGGTTTGACTTCTGTTTTACCAGCCGGTTTATCAACAGGTTGGTTACTTGTTATTTCTACTTTTCTTTTACGGCCACGGTGTGGCTTATCCTGTATTTCTTTTTGCAACTGGCCCGCTGAAGGGTGCAGTGCCTGGTTGTCAAGAATTTTGTAAACCAGGTCTTTCTTTATTAATTTTTCAGCTTTGGGAATATTCAGGTCTTTTGCGATTTTCCTTAATTCCGCGACAAGCATGCTGTTAAGCTCAACAATATTATACATATAAAATGAATTTAAAATTCCGATTTAAAATTTTGGAAATTACTAAGATTATTATTTGAGTAATTTTGAACGATTCGGAGGAAATTTGATGGAATTTTTCCTTATGACGGCAAATATACAACTTATTTGTATTACCAAACTTTTCCGGGAAAAAAAATTCTGTTAAAGAATTTAAAAACGATAAATCAATATGGGTCTTTATAATTTTTTACCAAGGTCACCAGCCAGCCAGCTGATCCCCATATTGCTGGGGCTTTGATAAACCCTAAGGTCAAATTCGGGGATAACGGCCAGGATATGGTCGAAAATGTCAGCCTGTATATCTTCATACCTGACCCATTCTATTGTTTTTGTAAATATATAAATCTCAATGGGCAGCCCTTTGTCGGAAGGTTGCAGTTGCCTTACAAGAAATGTCATATCCTGTCGGACGTCAGGCCTGTTTTTTAAATAAGCTTTCAGGTAGGCCCTGAAAACACCCAAATTGGTCTGACGCCGACCGTTAACCATTGATGAAGGGTCAATTTTATATTTATTATTGTATTCGTCCAGTTCTTTTTGCGTTTGCTCAAGATAGGGTTTCAGCACAATAATCTTCCCATATTTGTGCAGCATCCCTTCATCACAAAATTTTATGCTGTCCATGTCAATACTGATAAAACGTTTGATCCGCCGCCCGCCCGATTCTTCCATGCCACGCCAGTTTTGAAACGAGTCGGTGATCAGGTTGTAGGTGGGAATGGTGACGATGGTCTTGTCCCAGTTTTGTACCTTAACCGTGGTCAGGTTAATTTCGAGCACAATCCCGTCGGCACCAAATTTGGGCATGGACATCCAGTCGCCGATGGACAGCATTTTATTGAAAATAAGCTGCAGTCCGCCCACAAAACCCAAAATGGGGTCTTTAAATATGAGCAGCAGGATGGCCGACACAGCTCCGAGGCTCAGGACAAGCGAACTTAAATCGCGGTTGGTCAACAGGCCGGTTACAAACAGGAACCCCAGCAAATAAGCAATGATCTGCAAAACCTGGATGACCCCGCGAATGGGATGGTCTTTGGCAAAATCATACTTTTCATAATAATCGTTTACAGTGGATAAAATACTGTTGATGATCAAAATGGAGATGAGGACAAAAAAGAGTTCAAGTATTTTTCTGATGACGGTGATCAGGATGGGTATTGTGATGGTGTCCTCGATAAAATAGTAAAGCATTAAAGCGGGAACGAGATAGGAGAGTTTGCGGAAAAATTTGTGTTTGATCAAAAGGTCGTCAAACTGGTTTTTTGATTTTTGCATCAGCGGGATCACTATGGCCCGCATGATACGCCAAGTAATCACATAACCCAGGTAAGAAACCAGGATCAATATCAGCAGCATGGAAAACTCACCCGTCCATTTTGCCAGGGTTTCAGAGATGCCTGCATGGGTTAACATTGAAATCAACCAATCGGTTGCGTGCCGGATGTATTCGCCCATAATTATAATTTTGAAACGGCTTCCAAATATTTTTCATGGATGTGTTTCAACTTACTGTCTATGGCTTCCCTGTCGAAAATACGGACAAAGTCAATAATCCCTTCTTGTCCGTAAACATTGGTAAGAGCAGCATCGTAGTTTCTGTCATCCAGGTTGTATTTAATTTTGTTCGTAATTTTTTCAAAAGTATTCCAGCGGAGCATTACCGGCAACCTTAAATAGAACATACATTCATTATCCATATCTGTGAATATATCTTTCGATATTTCTTTCATTCTGAAAAACTTCCTGACCTTGATTATGCTGGTAAACGGGGACAGTTTTTTTCTCCTTTTAAACTCAATGCCGTTTTCTTTGAAAAGGTTCAGCAAGTTACCGAGGTCTTCGTATTTAACAGACTTAAGCCGGATAAAATGTGCCGGTTGATGTTGAATGTCCAGTGTGCCGGGGACGCCGTCAAAAATAATATCCGTTTGTCTTTTAACAGCCTGGACACCTCTGATGATGCGTTCATCATTATGCATCAACCGGGTTACGGCAAACAATGATTCGGGTTCCAGCCTGTCAGGGACTGTGGTTCCGTGATATCCCGGAAAGGGGCTCAACGATTCAAGGACAAGATAATTGCAATGTGTTTCGTTTTCCACCAGGGCGACACGTTCCTTTTTGGTAACCATTCCCGGGGTTTCTATTACTCTTTTGCTCATATTTAATGGATTTTAAAAAGAAAGTAAGCTAAAATAGAAATAATATTCTAATCAACCGGATTTTTTTCTTAACACCACAAACAATTCTTTCTCTTTTCGGGGTTTTATTGAATTGTAAGCTATCTCCATTTTTTGGATAAAAAAGAGATTTTTGAAGAGGGTCAGGTATTCTTTTTCCGTACCACCGTAAGGAGGGCCTTCGAAAGGAAACGTACGGTTAAACAATAAACCGACATATTTCCCCCCGGGATTTAACAACTTGTTGATATGTGCAACAAAATCTTTTCTGGCCCAGGGCGGAAAAGAACTGAAAAAAGTTTGTTCAAGTATTAAATCATATTTTTTATCATGTTCAAAAAAATCTTCACAAAGGATGTGGTTTCCGGGAAATGCAGGACAGCGATCGAGAAAACGCCGAATGCCCTCTTTTGAAAAATCAAGTAGAAATGTGTTTTTAAACCGGTTGTTGAAAAGGTATTCCACTTCCCAGGCATTGCCTGCACCGGGAATCAGGATTTTCAGGGATTTATCGGTAAGTTGATCAATGTAAGCTTTTATGGGTGGTGAAACATACCCGATATCCCATCCGGTTTTCCCCTCCTTGAATTGTTTGTCCCAGTATTCGGGTGAAGATATTTGTTACTACTCAGCAGCTATCAAGTTTTGCGTAGCCAAACAAGATAGTGCATTAAAAACGTTTTGATTATTTTTCAGGGCTGTGTCTATAACAGACCGAATAACTGCATAATGATTGGCAAAATCA
>CAJVWU010000069.1 GCA_913009755.1 uncultured Bacteroidia bacterium | reverse complement strand
TCTTGTTTGAGCTTTATATGGCTTTCAAACTGTTTTTAAAGGCATTATTGCCTAATCATATATTATCTGCCAAAAATATTGCATTCTAAAACAATGAAAAAAATTGAGTTCTCGGAGCGGATTCAAAATTAAAGTTTAAAATGAGTGACCCGGCGGATCAAATTCCACCCCGAAAGGTCAATTACAACCAATCCCCGTACAATTCTCCACGCCGGTCAGGCAGGAAAAGCCGCCTGGCGTGTGACTTTTTCACTTCCTCCTGATCAATGTCGCAAACCACGATTTCATCCGTTCCTTTTCCTGCCTGGGCAATCACCCTGCCATCGGGATCGCAAACGAAAGATTCGCCCGAGAACATCAGGTTATCCTCTCTGCCCACACGGTTGCATAGTGCAGTGAAATAACCGTTCTGAAAAGCGGCAATCTGCATCTCGGCCTCATACAGCCCCTCCGTCCATTCGCCTTCGGCGCCGGCCTGCGGTGTGATGATTAGTTCGGCCCCTGCAAGGGCAAGCGCCCGCATGTATTCGGGGTAATGCCTGTCGTAACAAATGGCAATGCCAATCCTGCCGATGGCCGTATCATAAACCGGGGCGCCGGTGTCTCCGGGAGTGTAATAGGTTTTCTCGTGGAAATACTCATAATCGGGAATATGCATCATACGCGTTTTCCCTAATAACCGGCCGTCCACATCAATAACAGGGGAAGCGTCGTAAGTCAGGTTGTTTTCTTTTTCAAACAGATTCAAAACGGTAACAATACTATGTTTTTTGGCCAAGGCGGAGAAAGTTTCCGTGGTCGGCCCCGGTATGGTTTCAGCCAAATGGGTCACATCGCCGATGGCCCTCTTCTGCGGATAAAACGGTTCGAATGCCAGTTCGGCAAAACAAATTAATTGCGCCCCTTTTGCCGCAGCTTCCTCGAATGCTTTGATTCCCCTTTCCGTGTTTTCAGCTTTGTCGCCCGTGGCGTGCTGCTGGATTAATGCGATCCTCATTAAATATTAAATTCGGTTACCCAAAAGTCGTGTTTGTTGCAAAAGCTGGTGGCGTATAGCTTTCCCGAAATATTATCCTGTATTTCATATTCTGAGATAGCCTTGTCATCTTTACCGGGATAAAATGTTTTTGAACCCAGCACTTTCCCTTTCGGGGTTACCAGGGTATGACGAACAATATAATGAGGTTCGCTCATCACATGGTGGGTAACAACGGTAACCTTTTTTCCATTAACGGTTATTTCAGGGGCATGGCTGCCGGCTTTGCCATCCCACATTCCCGGATCGTTTGTTGTATAGATGATGCCCGGGAAAGTCGTTAATTTATCTTTATTTTTCCCTTTACCCAACGCGGTTCCCGCTACGGCCAGGCCTGATGCCACCAATAGGGTGGTTTTTAAAAAGTTTCTTCTTTCGTTCATGATAATTATTTTTGAATGATTAAATTTCCGTCCAACCAGGCAGTGGGGCGGTCGCCGGTTTCCGGCCATAAAAAGCATTGTCCAGCTTTAATGCCGCAATCCGGAATAATGATGAATTTTTAATCCCGAACCTGACAACATTGTGAAGGGTATTGTCGGGGTGGGAAAAAGGGCAAACACTGATGCACCGGGCACAATCGGTACCCAGGTTACACCACAAGGTGAAACAGGCTTCCTGGTTGATCTGCCACCGCCTGACTCCGCCAATTTCCGTCCGGGTGTCAAAAGAGATAGCTTTTGAGGGGCAGGCCCCGGCACACTTTTTACATTTTTCGCAAAAATCAATCATCGAATATTCATGCAGGGGTTTGTCCGTTATCAGCGGCAGATTAGTCGTTACAACGGATATCCTGACCCGTGACCCCAGTTTTGGTGTCATCAGCAAACCCATCCTGCCAATTTCACCAAGACCTGCATCGCGGGCCACCAGCGGGCAGACCACCTGATAATTGCCGTCAATGTGCGCCCGGGCTTCATAGCCCAGTTTGCGGATAAATGCAGCCACCTGCAAGGCGATCTTTCCCGATTCAAGGTATTGCTGCCCCGATTCCATCACCACGGTTCCCCGTGGCGCCGAAGAAATCATTGCCCTGTCCATTTCCACCGTAAAGGCAATGGCATATTTATGGTTGTTGACCACCGGCTTATTGCGGCGTTCCGCCCTTCCGCCAACGGAATAAAGATGGTATTTCTTCAACTCCGTAACGCCGCAATCCACTGCCCCGAGCTTTTTCGACCAGCTTTTGATGTAGCGCGTGATCTTTTCGGGCTCCGTCGAAACCTGCTCTCCGGAAACAGTCCCGTCAACAAAAGACCTCAACTCTTCAATGGTTTCAAAACTGGCATCTGCCGAAGCAAAATGAAAAGGGTTGTATTGTGTGGTTCCGGGTTTCAGGAGTCCCGGCTTTTTCCTGAACCTGTCATCCGCATTCTTTTTTCCGGGATTGTTTTTGTAATACTCATCAAATTCAATTGTCCCGGGTTTTAATTCATTCCTCGAAAACATGGTGTCGCGTTCATCTATCTGCTTTGCAGGAACCGGTTGCCGGTAACTTTTGTTTTTCCCTGCCGGAACAAAAAAGATGAATAGCTTTCCGTATGTGATCACCAGCAATCCGATACCGATCTCCGAATGGTAAGGAAAGTCTGCGAAAGCAAGGAAAAGATAAGGAAGCGGGGCAAGAACCGACAGAAAGAAAAACCACCGTGCTGCCCGGGGTTCTTTTTCGGATAATGACACTAACCCTGCCCAAGATATGATCAGGAAACCAGCAAGTGCGGTTACGATTAGTAATATGGAAATGATTGAAAGCAAGTATCTTTTTTAAACAATGAAGATATTTTCTGCTTCAATATTATTCAAAATTTCAATATCAATATCATAAAATGGGAAATTCTTTATACCGTTGTTGGTGTCCGCATCAATAACAATTTCTTATCAGATTTGTGTATTTAATAATGGCTAAAGCCGGATTGATTTTTATCTTTTATGTCCCCGGCTTAAAAGCCGGGGCAAAATCTCTCATCCTGACGGAGTTTTGCACGGCGCTTCAGCGCTGTGAGAATCCCAAACCTATGAAACGCAAACCTTATTTCTCCCATTAGTTGTCCAGGACTCTCACGCTCCTTCGTCATTCAGAGCTAAACGATAGAAGAAGTTTTCGGTTTCAGTATCAATATTTCAGGTTATTGATTTGCAAACTTACGGCAACACAAACCCTATCTTCAATTCATATTTAAAGAAATAAGGATAAGGATCGGTGCTGCTTAAGCTTGTGGATTCATTGTCTCCTGTCTGATATTTGCTGGTTGTTTGCGTTACTATATTCAATCCGATAAAGCTGATCATGCTTTCGATGATCACCGGTGAATTTTTGATCCTGAACTGAAAGGGAATGAGCCCCGGGTCGAAACTGAAAATATGATAATGCAGCTTCATGTCAACCAGTTTCCGGTAAGCGCCGTCATCCATACTGACCCAGCGTGAAGTTTCTTTAGCCCCGTAAGTGTACGAAGGATTGATGGAAATGCCCATCCGCCAGAAACTTTTGTTTGCCCAGTATATTTTGAATTCGGTCCCGACAAAAAAGCTGGTCAGATTATCCCTGAACGACACGCCCGCCATAGGTTCGATCCCGAAAGCCACTTTGTCTCCGTGTTGCCAGATGTGTTCATAAGAAACAAAAACCGGAACATGATAGCCACCGTTGTAAGCATTTTCATAATAATAAGGATCGTAATAAATATCATAATGTGAATAGGCCTCGGCACGCACGGATGCACCGACTTTGATGATGTTGAATTGCTGTACTTTGACCTTTTCTTTGTTAACGCTTCCTTCTGTCTCTTGTCCATACCCGGGAATCAGAAGAAACAGACTAAGAATTGTGAATAGTGTTTTCATGTTTTCAGAATAAAATGTTGGATAAAAGTTCAAGCCGGCTAATGTTATCATAATTGTACTGGAACAACCCGTCTTTTCCCACAAGGATCAGGATGTTGTTGTGCAGGATGACATCATACGCATCAATGCCCGTCATACCGCTTACTTTTTGCAGATAATAAACATTGCTGATGTCATAAATGTTCAGTCCGTATTCGCCGTTGCAAACGAAAAGATAAATGCTGTCAACAGCCAGCCCTTTCGGGTTTTCCATATTTATGCTACTGACCTGGGTCGGGTTTACGATATTCCCGATATCAAGGATATCAAGCCGGTTGGCCCCGTTCTGCCACCGGCAGGCGCTCTGGCTGTTGAGGGTAACAAAGGCGAGGGTATCGTTGGCCACCACCGGGTCGCAACTGGTGATGTGTTCATAATGCGACAGGTAAAGAATGTTTTCCGGGTTGGAAATATCATAAATATACATGCCGTCAACCGAGCCGATAAAGAGCTTGTTTTCAAGAGAATAGACTGTTTCGATTCCGAAATCCACGTCAATCCCGTTGACTTTTACGGGGTTGGAAGCGGTGGTTATGTCGTAAACCAGCAGTTGTTTTTCGTTGATCAGAAAAAGGTGGTCGTTGGCAATGGTAAATTTGGCCATTGAACCGCCTTTACCGGTAGCGCCCCCGATGAGGTTTTCGCTGCCGCCGCTAATGGAGCTTTTCTGACAATTGCTTAAAACCGCGACAATGAAGAGAACAGACAGTATGTAAAAAATGCTTTTCATGTGCTTTGAAGTTAAGGTTAGTAAGAAGTATAACATCCGGGATTTTCAATCATTGCCGGTATCCATCCGACCACAAGCCCTTTGGAAGGATCGGGGCATTCAAACCAGGTGCGAAACGGCAAATCCTCCGGATAATGCTGATTCGGAAGTTTGTACACTTTTTCAATGCGTTTGATTAGTACCGGATTCTGGATATCAGAAATATCCAGCGTCACAAGATCATCCAGGTTGTCGGCATACAGCATGTTATCCTTGACGGCGATATCATGATTTCCGTAAATCTGAATGAATGCTACCTTTTTCGGATTGCGCGGATCGGTGTTGTCCACCACATGCACGCCGAGGTTGACGTCTCCAATGAAGATATAGTTGCCTTTCACGTAAATCTTTCCCTGGGTTGTAATGTCGCGGGGCGGAAGGACTTTGATGACCTTTGTTTCATCTTTTGGAACATAAACGGGTTTGTATCCTTCCACTTCAAAAACGGAGCTTCCCCGGAAGAACAACAGGAAAACAAGGGACGCCAAAAAGATATTTTTCATTATTGTGGTTTTTTGTGATGGCTGTTTTAATCCAAATTTCAGACCAATCGGAAATAAATCGAAAATATTTCCAAAAAAGATTTTAAAACCCGGTCCGATTGCTGGAAAAAAGACCACATGGAATTTGAAAAGTTGCCTGGAAAAATGATTTTTTATAACAAGTGTCAATGTAACGACTGAAAAAAAACCAGGTGCCGGTGCTGTATTTCATTCGCTGCCTGGTTTTTCAGGACAAGACATCTTCCCATACAAAACTTAAAACAGAATTATAATTTTTCTATCAATTCATTTTTAAGCCACTCAAAAGCCGCATCTTGATTATATGATATTTCCGGACGTAATAAAGCTTCCAGGTCGCCTGTAAAATCAGGGTCATTTTCCTTTTCGACTATGTTTAACAGAAACTCTTTTTTACTTGGAGGCCTTTCCCCTGTTGCAAATTCAATATATTTCCTGAAGCATTTTAAAATATGATCAAAATCCAATTCCAGGTTTAATCTGGAATAATCCAAATCAAATAAGTCTCTTCCTTTACTTCTTTGGTCAAGGGCTCTAAGCTTTGTTCCGAGAAGTTCGTTTATGTTGTATGTTCTTAGCTCTGCTTTTCCTGAAAACCATTCGCTATCCACCTCAAAAGGCAAATCCACCCAATCCAAAACATTAAAATGCTCTTTGCAATTTATTTCTAATTTTAGCCGTAACCGAATTTCCTCATATTCGGATGTAAAACGATAAAATGCTTTTGCTCCATGACCTTTTACCTGTGTTTTTCTTGGCTCTTCAAAAAAGGTGATAACTTTTTTAAGTCGTTCCATTATAGGTTTAATTGGCCCTGCCTTAATTTGTACCAGATCAATATCTTCCGAATATCTTGAAGCCGGGTGCAAATACAGTTTATGTTGGGCCGTTCCTCCGCTAAAAGCCAGGTTCTCCCGAAGAAAATCATTTGAAAATATCTATTAAAGCACGACTAATTACCAAGTCCTGTTCAACCTGGTAGAATTGTTTCCATGGAACATGATCTTGCCATTTTGCTTTATGTGGTTTAGGAATCATAAATCACTTTCCAGTTTAATATTTACATCTACTTTCCAAAAATTGTTTACTGCACCTGGTTTTTGCCCGGATCTTGGGCTAAGTAAAACCGGAAAGAATTTTGATTGCAGAAAATGTTTCTTTATTTGGTTACTTAATTTTTGACCAGCACCAATTCTTTCGAGTAAAAAGTCAAAGCGTTGCAAAGTACTTTTATATGGATACCAGGACAATAACTCTTTTATATCATTTGGAGTTATTTCTTCTGTTAATTTTTATAAGATAAATTGTTTTCTCTATTTTTTAATCAAATCTGATTGGAAATATTTTTAAATCAGGAATACGTCTTTGAATAGTTGAATTTACTAACTGCTCAATCCATTCTTTTGTAAAATCGTGTCCATTAATAAAGGATAGTGAATCTGCCTTATGGTTTATTTCTTTAATACCATATATAATTATTCCTTCATCTGAATTTACAAATGCAGCGATGTCTTTTGATAATTCCTTCCTTTTACTTTCTGATTTTCCCAGTGCTCGTGATTCTTTAAAATCCAAATGAATTGATTCTTCGACCTCATTTTCAATTATTGAATTAATGCCATCTTTAGTGTATTCTTCTTTAATAAAAAAGGTCTGCATAATCTATAGTTTAAACGATTTCAAAATGGCAACTTCTTCTATATCCCCCCTTTCCACATATATCCATCACACGCCCCCACGGATATATACCCCTTTTGTGGATTATATCTTAAAACCTGCCCGGCCTTTCTCCGGGAGATAAAATCGTTTCAAAGTGAACAGGTTCAGGCATTCGATAATCTGGTCAGGATGAATACCGTAAAAGTAAAAAAATATTGGATGGCAGGCAAATGATCAAACAATTCTTTAGCCTCTGAATTGACCCCCAAACGGAATTCTGCGCGAAGACCCGGAGGTTGCCCGGTAATAAGAATTCCCGAACGGTTAATCCGAAGAGCGGTTTAACGGTTCTCCAGCGCCCCGGTCAATTCGCTGACAGAACTGATATTATGTTCTTTGCAATATGCTTCGATGCCCTCGATGATCTTCACCGAAACCTGCGGGTCAATGAAGTTGGCTGTGCCCACCTGGATGGCTGTAGCGCCGGCCAGCATGAATTCGATGGCGTCGGTGGCGTTCATGATGCCGCCGATCCCGATTACCGGAATTTTAACGGCATGGTAAACCTGCCACACCATCCGCAGGGCAATGGGTTTGATGGCCGGGCCCGACAGTCCGCCGGTGACAGTGGACAGCACCGGCTTCCGTGTTTTAGAATCAATGGCCATGGCGAGGAAGGTGTTCACCAGCGAGACGGCATCCGCACCGGCGACTTCCACACCTTTGGCAATCTCGGTGATGTCGGTTACGTTGGGCGTAAGTTTGACAATGAGCGTTTTGTCATATACTTTCCTGATGGCATCCGTAACGGCAATGGCCGAAGGGCAGCTTACCCCAAAAGCCATCCCGCCTTCCTTCACATTGGGGCACGAGATGTTCAGCTCAATGGCATTAATGCCTTCCACCTCGTTCAGCTTTTCGGCGACTTCGACGTATTCTTCTATTGTCGAACCGTTCACGTTGGGAATGATCTCGGTATCGAGGTCTTTGATGCGGGGATAAATGTCGCTGATGAAATAGCCAATGCCTTTGTTTTGCAGGCCCACGGCATTCAGCATCCCGGAAGCCGTTTCGGCCATGCGGGGATAATCGTTGCCTTCGCGCGGTTTCAGGGTCAGTCCTTTGACAAAGATACCCCCAAGAAGGTTGAGGTCAATGAAGTCGGCAAACTCTTCGCCGAAGCCGAAAGTTCCCGAAGCCGTGGTTACCGGATTTTTCAGGACAAGGTCTTTTATTTTTACCGTCAGATCTGCCATGCCAGTTCTTTGGAGTTAAACACCGGGCCGTCGGTACACACACATTTGTTGCCTGACGTGGTTTCGGTTACGCAGCACAGGCAGGCGCCGATTCCGCAGGCCATCATATTTTCGAGCGAAACTTCGCAGTCAATCCGGTTTTCTCCGGCAATTTTCGCCACCGCTTTCATCATGGGATCGGAACCGCAGGAATAGATTTTATCAAAAGTAAGAATATCCTTAAAAACAGTATGTTGCGTTACGAGTCCCTGTTCTCCCAGACTTCCATCTTCGGTAGTGACCCATACTTTGCCTAAGCGGCCGAACTCACGGGTCAGCACAATTTCTTTTTTTGTCCGTGCCCCGAACAGGAAAGTGGTTTTTATGTTTTTCTTTTTCAGTTCATCCGCAAGCAGGACAAACGGGGCAATCCCCGATCCGCCGCCAACGACAAGCACGTTTTTTGAACCGTTAACCGTAAAAGAGTTGCCGAGGGGATAAATAATATTTACGATGGTTCCCTGATTTAGTTCACCCAGTTTTTTGGTTCCTTTTCCTGCCACCTTGATATAAAAAGTGATTGACCGGTTTTCGTAATCTGCATCAAATACGGAAATGGGGCGGCGTAAAAATACTTCCGGTGTACCGGGAACCTGGATTTCGGCAAAATTGCCGGGCAAGACAGGTTCAATTTTCAGATCGGAATAAAGAGTAAGCAAATAGCCGGTTTCATTCAGCCACCGGTATTCTTTCACTCTGAAGTCCTGTATCTTTTTCATCAGGCGTTGTCGGCTTCTGTTTCTTTATTGTCAGGTTCCTCTTTTGGATTTTCTTCTTCGGTTTTGTTTTCCGTTTTTTCTGCCTCTGCTGCTTCTTCTTCCTCTTCCGGAAATTCCAGCATATCTTTTTCCAACAGGAAGTTATACCATGTAAACACTTTTTTCATATCAGAAACATAGACGGCATCCCGGTCATAATCAGGCAGCACCTTTTCAAACAGTGCCTTAATTTCGTTAGAAGAGGCTTTTTTAGGATTAAGTACCGTCTTTCCGTCTTGCATCTCGTATATCTTTTTGAAAACATCTTTAAGGGGCACATCCTCATTTTCATCATAAATGCTGATTTCCTGTAAGGTGCTGATGCGCTCATGGGAAAATGCAGGTACGCGTTTTCCGTCAATCAGCGATTCAACGATGATGTTGTTCTTGGCTTCGCCTACCAGTTTATACAAACCGGGTTTGCCTGAAATTGATAATATTTTACTTAAGTCCATGGTTATAAAAATTTGTACAAAAATAATACATCGTACAGAACATTTAACGGTATTCTTTCATCAAAAGGTTTTATTATTTATACATTTGCCGCCTTTGAAGAAAATATCCGTTAAAATGAAGAAAATATTAGTTGCCGCTTTCCTGGTTATTTTAATGATTATCAGTTCATGTTCAGGGTCAAAGAGCCTGGCAGGGTATCAGCAAAATGCAGAAACGGCTTATCGGGAAGGTGACTATCAGACCGCCATGAACGATTATCAGCAGGTTATTGAACATTATGAAAAATCGGATAAGCAAAAGGAATGCCCCGTTTATGCCAAAGCGGCCTTGTGTGCCTTGCATCTGGGACAAACGGATGTTGCGGAAGATTTGTTAAACAAAGATACTTACACAAACTTTGTTACGGGAAACACTTATCTGTCACTGGCAAAAATTTACCGGAAACAGGATAACCTTTCCAAAGAGATGATGGCACTACAATCCTATGAAGAAAAGTTTCCTGCCGGTGAAAAACCGGATACGGTAAATGTCAGACTGTTTACTATTTACGTAGAAAGTGAAAATTGGGAGATTGCTGAAAAAATCTGGCCTGAATTATCCGAAAATGAACGTGCTGATGAACAAATGCTGAACCAATATTTTAAAGTGAACAAAGCTTTGAAAAAAGACGTAATGTGCGACCAACTGGCAAGCCGGTTAATGAAACTAAATAAAAACAATACCACCGCCCTGGAATGGCAGGCCGTAAAATATTTCTGGCAGGCGGAAAACCTGTACCAGACTTCGCTGAAGGAATACAACAACAACAAAACCAACAAACAATACATGATACTTCTGAAAGCACTGGATGTAGTGACGGCTGATTATAAAAAGTCATTGGACTATTTCAACCATTTGTACAAACTCGATCCCAAACCGGAATATGCCCAGTACCTCGGCAACATCTATACCCGGCTTGATGAAAAAAAAACAGCGGATTATTATTATAAACTGGCGAAGTAGATTTGCAGAAAGCCTTTGCAAAGGTTTCATAATCTAAGCGGAGTGGCGTGCAACAACTATCAAGTGTCCGCAGATGCGGACCTGGAAGAGTTGTTATGATTGGTGGGTTTTAAAAAGGCTCGTCCCTGTAAAAGGTTTTCCCGGGGGCTTCCCGCCCGAAAAAACTCTTCCGGGTGCTTTGCACTCCGGAAGGTCTTTCCCTTCCGGAAATCAATTAAACGACTGCAAATTCTGAAGCCGTTTATAAACCCCGCCCAGTTTGATGAGTTCGTAATGGGTGCCTCTTTCCACGATTTCCCCTTGTTTCAGGACGATGATCTCGTCGGCATGTTGGATGGTGGAAAGCCGATGGGCGATAACCACCGTGGTACGGTCTTTCATCACATTGTTTAAAGCCGTTTGTACCAGTTTCTCGGCTTCCGTATCCAGTGAGGATGTGGCCTCATCCAGGATAAGTATCGGCGGATTGGCCAGCACAGCCCGTGCAATACTCAGCCTTTGCCGTTGTCCGCCCGAAAGTTTTATGCCCCGGTCGCCAATGTTAGTCCGGTATCCGTTTTCAGTTTGCATGATAAATTCATGGGCATTGGCCACTTTGGCTGCGGCAATCACTTTTTCTTCCGACACACCGGTTTTTCCAAAGGCAATGTTATTGAAAACAGTATCGTTAAAAAGGATACTTTCCTGTGAAACAATGCCCATCAGTTCACGGAGTTCTTTAATCTTACAGTCTTTAACATTCTTACCGTCAACCAGCAATTCACCTTTGGTAACATCATAAAAACGAGGCAGCAAATCGGCCATCGTTGATTTTCCACCACCCGATTCCCCCACAAGGGCTATAATTTTCCCTTTGGGAATTTTCAGGTTAATGTTTTTCAGCACCGGTTCGTGGTCGTAAGTAAAACTGACGTTTTTAAATTCAATTTCTTTGTTAAATGATTCAACGGGCAGGGCATCCGGTTTTTCTTCTATTACTTCTTCGGCATCCAGTATTTCAAAAATCCGTTCTGCAGAAGCAATGCCCTTTTGGATGCTGTAAAATCCCTGCGTAAATGTTTTAACCGGTGGGATGATCTGTGAGAACACAACAATATAGGTGATAAATGCAGAGGCCTGTATGGTGGGGCTGTCGCTTAGTACCATTTGTCCGCCAAACCAAAGGATCACCACGATGACCACTGAAGACAAAAATTCGCTCAATGGTGAGGACAGGTCTCTCCGGCGGTAGATCCACAACAGTATTTTGGTGTAGTCATTGTTTTGTTGTTTAAATTTTTCATCGGAATAGTGAATGGCGTTAAAGGCTTTGATGATGCGGAGCCCCGAAATGCTTTCCTCGATGATGGCCAGCAAACCGGCAAATCGGCTTTGCCCGATCTTGGACTTTTTCCTCAAGCTTTTTCCAAGGAGGCCGATCAAAAAACCCGTAACCGGAAGGATGATCAAAACAAATAAGGTGAGCTTCAGGCTGAGGAGGATCATAAAGATCAGGTAAGCAATGACGGTAACCGGGTCACGGACAATCATCTCTAGATAATTCATAATGGAGAACTCAACTTCCTGTACATCGGTGGTCAGCCGGGCAATGATGTCCCCTTTTTTATTTCTGCTGTAAAACGAAAGGGGCAGGATCAGCAATTTGTGATAAATCTCGTTACGTATCCCCTTTATGGCACCGATCCTAACATTAGCCATAAAATACATGGCAAAATAGCGTGCAATATTGCGCAGGAAAAAGGCGGCGAGGATTACCAGGCAAATATAGACCAGCGCCTGTATCTTTCCGTGGTGGACGATCACATTGCTGATGAAATAATTCATATTGCCAAGAATGGCCTCTTTGCTGAAAGTAAATGCAGGCCTAACGGTCACCAGATCGTTAAGTCCGAACAAAAGGTTCAGGAAAGGGATGAGCAGGGCAAACGAAAAAAGGGAAAAAACAACGGTGAAGATGTTAAACAGAATATTCAACCCTGCATATCCCCAATAAGGTTTTATATAAGAAAGTACCCGGTAAAATTTTTTCATATTTACAACTCAACAGAGCTTAATTAATCAATTCGGGGCAAAGATAAAAGTTAAATGTTTTGTGGTTCATTTCTTTTCTGTTTCCAGTGATGAAAATTCCCAAACTCCTAAATCCCAACTTCTAATTTCTTAATTCTAATTTCCATTTTCAAACCTACAACATCACCAGTCCCGTATAATTGTCAGGCCGGATGGCTTTCAATTCATCTTTTACTTTTTCCGGCACATCCAGCCCGTCAATAAACTCACGGATGGTTTCTCCGGTGATCTTTTTATTTGTCCGGGTCAGTTTAAGCAAGGTTTCATAAGGGTCCGGGTAGTTTTCACGCCGCAATATGGTCTGGATGGCTTCGGCAATCACCGTCCAGTTGTTCTGTAAATCGGCATCTATTTTTTCTTTGTTCAGTATCAGTTTGTCCATTCCCTTCATCAACGATTTAAGGGCGATCAGGGTATGGGCCAGGGGAATGCCGATGGTACGCGTAACCGTGGAATCGGTCAGGTCGCGCTGTAACCGGGATACCGGGAGTTTCTCCGCCAGGTGATGGAACAGTGCGTTGGCAATGCCCAGGTTTCCTTCGGCATTTTCAAAATCAATGGGGTTTACCTTGTGTGGCATGGCCGATGAGCCAACCTCCCCCTCTTTGATTTTTTGCTTAAAATATTCCATCGAAACATACAACCACATATCGCGGCTCAGGTCGAGAAGGATGGTGTTGATGCGGGCCAGATTATTAAAATAGGCGGCCATGTAATCATAATGCTCTATCTGCGTGGTTATTCTCTGCCTGTGCAGGCCCAGGTTGTTTACAATAAAATCACCGGCAAAATCTTCCCAGTTAATATCAGGATATGCCACAACATGAGCATTCATATTCCCTGTAGCCCCGCCAAATTTGCCTGAAAACGGTATAGAACGTAACATCCTGAGCTGGTCTTCTATTCTTTCGGCAAAAACATAGATCTCCTTGCCCAGCCGTGTTGGTGAAGCGGGCTGTCCATGCGTACGTGACAGCATGGCCACATCTTTCCATTCATGGGCCAGCAGGCTGATCTTGTTCAACAGCTTTCCGATAACCGGAAAAATTACAAAATTATGGGCATCTTTCATGGCGAGCGGAAGCGCTGTATTGTTGATGTCCTGCGATGTCAGGCCAAAATGGATAAACTCCCTGAATTCGGACAGGCCCTCCTCGTCAAAATATTGTTTGATAAAATATTCAACAGCTTTCACATCGTGGTTGGTCGTTTTTTCAATCTCCTTGATGGAAACGGCATCAACAGGGGTGAAATCTTTATAGATATCCCTGAGCCTGCTAAACTTTTTTTTGTCAAACGACCGGAGTCCCGGCAGGGGAATGTTACAAAGCTCAATAAAGTACTCAATTTCAACTTTTACCCTGTACTTAAAAAGTGCGTATTCCGAGAAAAAGTCGGCGAGTTCTTCTGTCTTGCTGCGGTATCTGCCATCAGCGGGTGAGATAGCCGTAAGTGTTGATAAATCCATTTCAGGTTTTTTTTTCAAAAATAGGAAATCTACGGCATACGAATGATGAGGATACAAATAATGAGATATTTGATTTGGGGTTTGTAATTTATATTGCAGCCCGGATTGGCCGTTTCAAAGCCAGGGTACAAACCCAACGGCTTTGGTTGTTTTTGGATGAATTCATTGAAAAAGGAGAAAGCACCTGTATAATAATAGCCAGATACTTACTCTCTTCTCACTCCCAATTTCCGGAGCCATCAATAATTGTGCTTGTATGAATGGAAGAATACGCTGAAAAATAACCCAATGCGCCATTATTGATATTTGACCTGACATTGGCCGGAGGCCCGCTAAAAAAGGGGACATTGGGTTGGAGTTCCTGTTGCGCTTCATCAAGAAACCTGAAATAATCTTTTGAAATCCCTGATAAAAGAAGGGTTACCGTATCACCAATGGCCAGTTCGTCTTTATTAAAAAACAGTACATATATGCCGGGCAAGTACATCCCGTCAACCAGGCGGTCATCGGTAATGCCAATCCTTGAAAGGCTGTCGGTCAGGATGGTATCGTTCCTGAGGGCATTGAACATATAGTAATCGGGGCCGGGCGGTTCGTAAGCATAGAGTTTTATGATCCAATGTTCAAAATCACCGCGATAAATGACCCGAATGGAATCAACCACGACATTGAGTGTCGGCATAACGGTTTCCGATTCAAAATGTCTTTCCCCCCCGACGGGTTCGGGCAGATCAATGGTCAGCTTATAATCTGTTCCGGGAGCCGTTGGCAAAGTGTCGTCAGGAACATACGTGCCCGGTTCTTCCGGGTTTTCATTCAGCAAATAAACATTGCCACCGGAACTGATTGATACGGTTGCATTGTCAATAGCAGGTGGTGCTTCCTGCGAAAAATAACCTGAAGTTTTTTGAAGTTTTACATATTGATGTTCAGGAGTAATATTTCCTTCGACGGCAAGTTTCTGAAATTCCACATCCGTTTTGATGTCAATCCGCTCGGTACACGATTGCAGATAAAAAGCCACAGAAGCAAGCAACAATAACCGGACAGACAGTTGAACAGTCTTATTCAGGGGGTTGGTTATTTTATTTCTCATCATCGTTTTTTAAAAGCTAAAGTTGTAAGTTACCGAAGGAATAATACCGAACAAATAGATCATTTCGGCATAAGTCTGATTCGGATGGTCAGGATCGTTAAGGAAATTGATCATCCACGGGTTTTTCCGGTTATAAACATTGTAAACCGAAACATTAACGGAGTTTCTCCAACGCTTTTTGGGGTTTGCCTTTTGTTGCCATGTAAAGGAGAGGTCAAGCCGGTGGTAATCGGGAAAACGGTATGAATTCCGTTCGGAATAAACGGGCACGGAATTGTTCAGGTATTTATATTTTCCGACCGGGAAAGTAACCGGTTGCCCGGTGAGGTATATCCAGTTCAGCGCCAAGCTGATTGTTCGGGTTACGTTGTAATTGACAATGATGGAAAAATCGTTGGGCCTGTCGTAGCTTGCCGGATAGGGGTCGCCGTGGTTAATGCCTTCAATTTCCTTGAATACGCGCGACCAGGTGTAACTTACCCATCCTGTGAATTTCCCCCTGGTTTTCTTTGCCATCAGTTCAATGCCGTATCCGTAGCCCCTGCCCTCCAGAATCTCCCCCTCAATATATTTGTTCAGTAACAGGTCGGCATGATCCCTGAAGTCAACGGCATCTTTAATGAATTTGTAATAAACTTCCGCTGAGGTCTCAAACATGCTTTCTCTAAAATTCCTGAAATATCCTGCGGCTATCTGATCGCCAATCTGTGGTTTAACTTTCGGACTTGATGTAAACCAGATGTTGAACGGAGAGCCGGCCGTAGAATTTGAGGCCTGTTGCAAATATTGAACGTTGCGGGAATAACTTGCCTTAACCGATGAAGTTTCCGTGATCTTAAAGATGAGCCCTATTCTCGGTTCAAGGTTAAAATAAGTATTGTAAAAGGCTCCGGAGGGATAAGAAGTCGAATCAACGACTGTGCCGCTGTTGTTGTATTGATAAACCGTATCAATTCCAATGTTGTTGAACATGGAAACCCTCAGACCGTATTTTATGGTGAACAGGGGGCCGATGGACTGTTGATTACTGATGTAAACCGCACTTTCAAGTGAATATTTATCGGGGATGAAATACTTCCCGAAAGTTGCTTCTTCGCCAAGGCCTTCAAATATACCGGGAAAGAAGTCGTGGTACGTGGATGTAAAACCGAAGGTTATCGTATTGTTTGCATTCGGGAACCAGGAAAAGTCACCTTTCAGGTTGTAATCGCGTATGGCCGACTGCCACAGGAATGCCTGTAAATTGCCTTCGGGAACACCCAGGTTGTAATTGAATTTGCTGGCCACAAAAGTAAAATTTGAAAACAGCTTTTTGTTGAACAGGTGGTTCCAGCGCAACGTCCCGGTTGTATTCCCCCAATCCATTTTAAATTGCGAGCTGCCTTTGAAAACATCTTTCCCGAAATATCCCGAGATGAAAACCCTGTTGTTCTGGTTGATGTCCCAGTTAACTTTAGCATTGAGGTCGTAGAAATATAAAGCACTGTTTTTAAGGGATTCATCATTGCTGAGTTTTAAAAACAGGTCGGCATAAGTTCGCCTGCCCGCCACCATAAACGAAGCTTTATTTTTCACGATGGGCCCTTCCAGGGTAAGCCGGCTTGAAATTATGCCGATGCCACCCTGCCCGTGAAACTGTTTCCGGTTGCCTTCTTTCATCCTGATGTCAACCAGTGAGGCAATCCGCCCGCCGTAACGTGCCGGCAAATCCCCTTTGTAAAGCTGCACACTGGTTACGGCATCATTATTAAATACTGAAAAGAACCCCATGAGGTGGCCGGCATTGTAAATCGTCGCTTCATCAAGTAATATCAGGTTTTGATCAGGGCTGCTGCCCCTGACGCTAAACCCGGATGTACCTTCGGCAACAAACTTTACGCCGGGCAACAGTTGCAGGGCCTTGATCAGGTCAACCTCGCCCATCAATGAAGGAATTTCTCTGATGGTCTGGCTGGTGATGGTGTTCACACTCATTTGTGAAGAGGTTACGTTTTCATTCAGTGCCTGACCCGTAATTTCCACTTCATTCAACTTTTCAGCCGAGGGGTTCAATTCAATATTGACAGTGGTGTCATTATTCAGGCTAATATCAAGCATAAGCCCGGCATAGCCAACATAAGAATACTTCAATGTGTATCCGCCCGCTGGCAGGGTGATGGAGTAAAAACCGTAACCGTTGGCAACGGTTCCTTTGTTAATACCGCTGACAATAACGGTTGCCCCCGGCAACGACTCCCCGCTGGTTGAATCGGAAATGTATCCGCTGATTGTAAAATTGCCTTTTAATTCACCGGCTGAAACGGATAGTGAGAAAAGCAGTAAGATGGAAAGAAAAACAGTTGTGAGATACTTTAGTTTCATTTATTTCATGTTTACGTCTGCAATTGGCTTTTTTTGCTGTTAAAAAGCATATACTATAAGGCTGATTTTCCGGGAAAAAGTTTCGCTTTACCGGTTAAAATTTAACCCAATCCGAAACAGGTCGGAACTGCCATCGTCATTGTCACTAACTGCTGTTAATACATAATTATTGTCCTGCCACGATTTAATGGCAACGCCTTCAAGTTTTTTTGCCAGGGGTTTTCCTTTGTTCATCACCAATTTTGCTGAATATTTTCCTTCTGTTAAACCGGAAATGGGTATAACACCAATATAGCTTCCTGTTATTTCACCGTCAGCGGTTACCGACCGGGTGTTTTCCATGGAAGCGGTAAACAATAAACCGGATCGGCCGGGAAGGTTACAGGCTCCCGAAAAACCGGATTGAATGCCGTTGTGTTCCGGTAACTGAAAACGATAAATCTCAAATTCCGGTGACACATTGTCATCTGATTTCAGATACCGGAACACAAAGATAGGTTTTGTTGGTTTTTTTGTGTTATGTTTTTGTTAAATAAACCATTCGGCAACAAAAGTGCTTTTTTTCTGCGCTGATTATTAAAACCTATATGGGATGGGATGGGAAAAAATATCAGCATGTCGAAAAAGCATATTTAACCAACCGGGGCACGAATTTTGACAGAAATTGCTTAATTTTCGGGCTTGATGGAAACAGAAAAGAAAAGACTATTTGGCTCAGCCGCCATTCCGCTGATATTGCTTGTCCTGATGTGGGCAGTGGAATTAATTCATTATGCTTTTGGCATCAACTTTTTTGAATTGGGTGTTCATCCTTTGCATTGGGACGGATTGCCGGGCATATTGCTGATGCCTTTTGTCCATGGCGGGTTTAAGCATTTGATAGCCAATTCGTTCCCTTTTCTCATCCTGGGGACTGCGCTGTTTTATTTTTACCGTGAGATTTCGCTAAAGGTGCTGATCGGCATCTGGTTGTTGTCCGGAATCTGGGTTTGGTTTGGTGGCCGCGACTCGTGGCACATCGGCGTCAGTGGGGTCATCTACGGGCTGTCATCCTTTTTGTTTTTCAGCGGCCTGATCCGAAAAAACGTGCAGCTTTCTGCCCTCGCACTGGTGGTTGCTTTTTTGTATGGTTCGATGATATGGGGCATTTTCCCCGATTTTTTTCCCGAAAAAAACATCTCGTGGGAAGGCCATCTGGGCGGACTGGTAGCCGGGATCATCCTGGCCTTTTATTATCGTAAATCGGGGCCACAACGAAAAAGATATTCCTGGGAGTTTGAAGATGATGATGAGGACGATGACGAGAACAGTTACTGGAACCCATCGAAAAAGAATGTCAATACGACGTGATATTTAAACAAGACGGGGTATTAAATAAAATGTACGGTTTCCTTTTTTCATTAAACGTAATTGACTTGTTTTTAACCTGATTTTGCTCAGGAAAGGTTAAACCTTTCGGGATGTTTGCCCCGGTATCCACGGTAAAAATCTTCAATTTCTTTAAAGTCTTTTTCAAAATCGCCGGAAGGGTAAAAAGTCGGCCCGATGCCACCCTGTTTCACGGGATAATCAATCCAGCCCAGGGCAATGGGGACTTCGGCTTTAAGGGCTATGTAATAAAACCCGCGTTTCCAGTTGTCCACCCGTTTGCGTGTACCTTCGGGGGTGATGACCAATACAATGTTTTCGTGTTCATTTACCATCCAGGCCACGGCATCCACTGTTTTCTCGTTTTTTCTCCGGTTTACCGGAATGCCGCCCAGTGCTTTCATTATTCCCCCAAAGGGCCATTTGAACGCTTCTTTTTTAATGAGGAGCTTGACGTTGTAACCGTAATGCCAAAAGACAAAACGGCCGATGACAAAATCCCACAGACTTGTATGTGGGGCCTGGATCAGCACTACTTTTTTTACGTTTTCGGGAATTTGCCCGCTGATTTCCCAACCGATTATCTTCAGGATTAAAGTCGCTAACTTTTGCATGTTACAAATTAAAATTCTCAGGATGCCGGCCTTTCCGCCCCCGGTAAAAACCTTCAATTTCCTTAAAATCTTTTTCAAAATCTCCGGTGGGATAAAACACTCTACCTATTCCTGCTTCTTTTTTTTCATAGTCAATATATGACAAAAGGATGGGAACATTGGCTTTTACGGCGATATGATAAAACCCGCTTTTCCATTTTTCCACGCGCTTACGTGTACCTTCGGGCGTGATGGCAAAAAAGAAAGGGTCGTATTCCTTGAACAACTGGACGATCTGGTAAACCAGACTTGTGCTCAAACTGCGGTCAATGGGTACGCCTCCCGCTTTTTTCAGCAAACCGCCAAAAGGCCCGGCGAAAGACTCTTTTTTGATCATGACTTTGATGGGGATTCTTTTAATGAAGCAGTAAAGCCTGCCGATAAAAAAATCCAGATTACTGGTGTGGGGGGCAATAATGAAAACGGCTTTGGTCAGTTCCGGTGGGATGCCGCCTACTGTTTTCCAGCCGGTAATCTTAAAGATGAATTTTGAAAGTAACCGCATCCGATAATAATTTGATGTCAAAAATAAATGAAATTTTGGCTGTGCATTTAAAAATAAAAAACTGCCGTCTCATTCAAACTGCCTTTTGGTGATTTTGTCACCGGAAATAAGGAAAAGAAACATGCCGTTCCGATGGAACTTCTTTTTTAATTCTTTTAAACCAGGGTCGTTTTAAACGACCCTGGCAATAAGATGGCCTGCCTGCGGCAGGCTTTCTCGTATTACATACTGGATGGACATTAGCATAGCAAAGATGAAATCCGGGATTTGGCTTGATGATTTTAACAGGGAAATAGAGATATATTATTAAACTCCAAAGGGAACAATACTCTGTCACATTGATTTAAAAGGGTAAAAAGCCTGTTTTACAGCCGGTGACCGTAAAGATGAATTTTTAAAGGAACATATCTTCCCACAATAATTTGATGTCAATACAAAAAGCCAAAAAGCCAAAGGGGTATTTTGTTTTTGTGTCCGTATTCAACATCATCAACGACGAGGAATGCATTTTTCAGGGATTGAATCTGTTTAAAAGTTTTCGTTTTCCCGCCGATTTCAAATATGTATTTGCCTTCAACCATAAAGTCTCCGGTTTTGGGGTAGGCAACACGATAATTGTTTGAAAGCTGGTTTAAGAAGAATGTTTCACGAACCGTGCCTTTATCTATATTGTCGTTAATGGCATACATCAGGTTTGAATTGCTGAAATAAATTTTCTCCGGTTTCCGGATGATTGTATATCCGATGCCATTTGTAGTAAGCAATTTAATAATCCCGGCTTTGTTCAACAAGTCCAGGTATTTGCTGAGCACATCCCTTGTTGTTTCAAGTTTTCTGCTTAATTCACTGATGTTAACTTTAAACGGTGTGGATGTGGCCATCATCAACAGGAGTTTTTTCAACTTTTGGCGACTTTCGAAATTAATATTCTCAATGGCTGGTATATCGTTGTCAATCACCATGTTTATCGTTGAACCCAGTTTGTCAAAATATTTATCTTTGAATCCGCTCCGAGAACTCAATTTTTTTCATTGTTTTAGAATGCAATATTTTTGGCAGATAATATATGATTAGGCAATAATGCCTTTAAAAACAGTTTGAAAGCCATATAAAGCTCAAACAAGA
>CAJVWU010000068.1 GCA_913009755.1 uncultured Bacteroidia bacterium | reverse complement strand
TTAAAATGTTTATTGACCTCTTCCGGGGCAATTAATTCTATCAGCTTTTTATGCAATTCTTCTCCCATTTTACCTTTTTCAATCAAAGGTAAAATTTAGTCCAGCACATCAAAATAAAATTTAGCCTTAAAACAGTCTTTTAATACCGGTTTAAACAGTTCAAATCGTCAAAGGCACGCTCCAGCCGTTTCACCATGGAAACTTCGCCTTCACGCAACCATTTACGTGGATCGTAGTACTTTTTATTGGGAGCATCTTCCCCTTCGGGGTTGCCTATCTGGCCTTGGAGATAATCGTGGTATTTTGCTTCATAGCCACGCACTCCATCCCAGAATGCCCATTGGGTATCGGTATCAATGTTCATCTTGACCACACCATACGGAATGGCTTCTTTTATTTTGGCCGGCTCCGAGCCTGATCCGCCGTGAAACACGAAATTAACCGGGTTATGTCCGGTATTAAATTTCTTTTGGATGTAATTCTGTGAATTTCTTAAAATGACCGGTTCCAGTTTTACATTGCCCGGTTTATAAACACCGTGCACATTACCAAAAGCGGCAGCGATAGTGAAACGGGGGCTGACCGACAATAATGTCTGGTATGCCAGGGCCACCTCTTCGGGCTGGGTATAAAGCCGTGAACTTTCAATACCCGAATTATCAATACCGTCTTCTTCACCACCGGTAATGCCCAGTTCAATCTCCAGGGTCATATCCATCTTACTCATACGCTCAAGGTATCGTTTTGAGATTTCCAGGTTTTCTTCCAGCGGTTCTGCCGACAGGTCAAGCATGTGGGAACTAAACAAAGGATACCCATGCACCTTATAAAATTCCTCCCCTGCATCAAGGAGGCCGTCAATCCAGGGCAACAGTTTTTTGGCCGCATGATCGGTGTGGATAATTACAGGAATTCCATAATTTACAGCCAGTTGATGAATATGGGTAGCCCCCGATATTGAACCGGCAACAGCAGCATCCTGTCCCTCGGCTTTCATCGCTTTACCGGCATAAAAAACTCCCCCGCCATTTGAAAATTGAATAATAATCGGTGAATTTACCGAGGCAGCCGCTTCCAGTGCCGCGTTGATGCTGTCCGAACCCACGACATTCACTGCCGGTAAGGCAAAGCCTTTTTCTTTGGCCACTTTAAATATAAATTGCACGTCATCACCGGTTACAATCCCCGGTTTAATATTTTCTGAAATCTTTGTCATTTAAGTAGTTTTTATGATGTTTCAACTGCCAAAATTAACCATTTCTTACCATCTGGTTAATGATCATAACTATTAAATCATGTTAAAAAAACACGTTTATAGAATTCGAAATAAAAGCATTATTTTAAGTTTTTTATATCTTTAACCGCCAAATTTTTGGCATGATATCCGATAAATACCTGATTATCTATTCACTAAAGGATATTTCCTTATGATCAAAAAAATATTGGTTGCCAACAGGGGTGAAATTGCCATCCGTGTGATGCGTACCTGCCGCGAAATGGGCATCGAATCGGTTGCTGTTTTTTCAGAAGCCGACAGAAACTCCATGCATGTGCGATATGCTGATGAAGCTTATTTTATCGGCCCTGCCGCTTCTGCTGAAAGTTATCTTGTAGTTGATAAAATTATTGAAGTGGCCAAACACTGTAAAGCAGATGCGGTTCATCCCGGCTACGGGTTTTTGTCCGAAAATGCCGGCTTTGCTGATCGTTGCGAACAGGAAGGGATTATTTTTATCGGGCCCTCTTCTTTCGCCATCAATACGATGGGCGACAAGATCACGGCACGAAAAAAAATGCTCGGTGCCGGAGTACCGGTGGTGCCGGGAACATCCGAGCCCATCATGGAAATTGGCAAAGCTTTTGAAGTTATCCGCCAGATCGGGCTTCCTGTTATGGTTAAAGCCAGTGCCGGTGGCGGTGGCAAAGGGATGCGCCTGATACATGAAGAAAGTGAAATTGAATCAGGCATTCAAGCGGCTAAATCAGAAGCCCTGGCTGCCTTTGGGAACGATGCCGTATATATTGAAAAATATATTGACTCGCCACATCACATCGAATTTCAGATACTGGCCGATAAGCACGGCCATTGCATCCATCTTTTTGAACGCGAATGTTCGGTACAACGCAGGCACCAGAAAGTTGTGGAAGAAACACCCTCCCCCATTATGACCCCTGAGGTGAGAAAGGAAATGGGAGCTTATGCCGTTGCAGCAGCCAAAGCCGTAAATTATTCAAGCGCAGGCACTATCGAATTTATTGTGGATGACACCCTGAATTATTATTTCCTTGAAATGAATACGCGTTTACAGGTTGAACATCCCATTACAGAAAGAGTCGTGGGCGTTGACCTGGTAAAAGAGCAAATTAACATTGCCAACAATCTGCCGCTCCGCTTCAAGCAGGACGATTTGAAACAAAACGGGCATGCCATTGAGGTAAGGATATACGCCGAAGACCCCGACAACAACTTCATGCCCAGCCCCGGACAGGTGAAGCACATCACCGAACCCCTCGGCCTGGGTGTACGTCACGACGGATATGTTTACGAGGGTTATACCATCCCCATGTATTATGATCCCATGATTTCAAAGCTGATCGTTTGGGCGCCATCCCGCCCTGAAGCCATTGAAAGGATGAAAAGGGCACTTTATGCATACAAAATCACGGGTATTAAAACCAGCATCCCTTTCCTCAGCCGCATCATGAATACTCCTGATTTTGTAAAAGGAGGCTACAATACCCATTTTATCCAAAACAACAAACAATACCTTAAACCAAATGATACGGCTTCCCAACGGCTCAGGGATGTAGCTGCCATTACAACTTTTATTGATTATCTTTCAAAAGCTGAACCCAAAACCACAGTTTCCAATAACGGCAGCAAAGCCAGCAACTGGAAAGCCTTTGGAAGAAAGAAAAGCCTTAACCGTTTATAATCTTATCGAAAATTAAAAAATCATGTCATACGAAATCCGTTTAGACGACAACCAGGAAAAGATTGAAATACTGAATAAGGAAAATAACCTGATCGAGGTTGCCATTGGCGACAGAAATTACAAACTTGATATTGTTGAAGTCGAAAAAGGAGTTTATTCGGTCCTGCTTGATGGTATCTCCTTTAATGTGGAACTCATTCCGGTTGAAAACAAAAAATACCGTGCGGACACATTGTATAATTCTTTCGATGTTGAAATTATTGATGCCGAGACCAAATATATAATGAGCCGAAGATCGAGTGAAGAGGAAGATCAGTCATTTATTTCAACACCCATGCCGGGCAAAGTGGTGAGAATACTGGTTGAAGAAGGACAGGAAGTAAAAGCAGGCGAAACCCTGATTGTGGTTTCGGCCATGAAAATGGAAAGCGAATACAAAGTCTCCAACGATAAAACCGTAAAACAGATCCTGGTAAAAGAAGGGGAAAATATTGATGGCAACCAACCTCTGATCACTTTTGAATAAATCAAATAAATTACGCTTGTATATTAAAAATAAACCCAAAAAAGATAATTATGGCTCAGGATATCCAAAGAAACAAAATACTTGAAGAAAAACATAGCATGGCCGAACTGGGTGGTGGCCAACAACGGATTGACAAACAACATGCCGCCGGACGCAAGACCGCCCGCGAACGGCTCAACGTCCTGCTGGACCCGGGCACATTTGTTGAGATTGACAAATTTGTAACCCATACATCCACCGACTTCGGAATGGAAAAAAACAAAATCCTCGGTGACGGTGTTGTGGCCGGCTACGGAAAAATTGACGGCCGTATCATGTTTGTTTTTGCACAGGATTTTACGGTTTTCGGCGGTTCCCTAAGCCGTGCCAACGCCAATAAGATCATCAAAGTGATGGACCTGGCCATGAAAATGGGAGCGCCGGTCATCGGGTTAAACGATTCGGGAGGCGCCCGTATACAGGAAGGGGTGGAAAGCCTGGCAGGTTATGCTGATATTTTTTACCGCAATGTAAAAAGTTCGGGGGTCATCCCACAAATATCGGCCGTGCTGGGCCCATGTGCCGGCGGGGCCGTCTATTCACCCGCTATGACTGATTTTATCCTGATGGTTAAAAAAACATCGTATATGTTTGTAACCGGCCCTGATGTGATAAAAGCAGTGACCAATGAAGAGGTTACGAAAGAAGAACTGGGTGGGGCCATGACACACAATAAAAAAAGCGGCGTAGCCCACTTCACTGCTGATGATGATGAACAGGCCATGATGATGATCAGGGAACTGATGAGTTTTTTACCTTCCAATAATATGGAAGACCCTCCCCGTAAAGTATGTTCCGATGACCTTTCTCGCGAAATCCCCAAACTCGATTCCATCGTGCCAAACGATCCCAACAAGCCTTATGATATGAAAGATATCATACTTGAAGTGATTGATAACAACCATTTTCTGGAAGTACAGCCGCATTACGCTCAAAACATCGTAGTTGGTTTTGCCCGTATCGCCGGCAAGCCTGTTGGCATAGTAGCCAATCAACCGGCCTCCCTGGCAGGGGTATTGGATATTGCCAGTTCAACAAAAGCAGCCCGTTTCGTCAGGTTTTGCGATGCTTTTAACCTTCCCTTGATCACTTTTGAAGATGTGCCGGGCTTCCTTCCGGGAACAGCTCAGGAATTTGGGGGCATCATAAAACACGGAGCTAAATTATTGTACGCGTTTGCCGAAGCTACCGTGCCGAAAATCACGATCATTACACGCAAAGCTTACGGCGGGGCTTATGATGTGATGTCGAGCAAACACATTGGTGCCGATTATAATTTTGCCTATCCAACAGCAGAAATTGCCGTTATGGGGCCCGAGGGTGCAGTGAACATCATCTACAGGAACAAGATTGAAAATGATAAACATAAACGAAAGGTGGTGCAGGAATACCGGGACAATTTTGCCAGTCCTTACAAAGCTGCCGAACTCGGATACATTGATGAAATCATTTATCCCCGCAATACGCGCAAAAAGATAATCCAGGCTCTGGAGATGACAGAAAACAAATCGGAGAGCAATCCACCGAAAAAGCACGGTAACATTCCGTTATAAATGCAGATTTTTCCTCTGAAACAGGATCAACCAGAAAACCCCTATGGTGATGGACGAATCGGCCAGGTTAAAAATCGGCCTGAAAAAAACAAACCGGCCATCGGGTTCAAAGATAAAATGCGGTACCCAGGAGGGAACATCGCTTTGTTGAAGGACGATGAGGGGAAAATAAAGCATATCCACTACTTTTCCGTCTAAAAATCCGGCATAACCCTGGCCTGCACCGGCAACATGGGCAAGCGTATGATAAGTACTTTGTGTAAATATCAATCCATAAAAAGCACTATCAATAATGTTGCCCATTGCACCTGCAAAAATCAGGGAAATACAGAAAACGAGGCCAAATGATTTTTTGCTCCGGATAATAGTAAAAAGGTAGAAACCGATGGCCACCACAGCCAGTATCCTGAAAATGCTCAGCATCAGTTTACCCCATTCACCACCAATCTGCATACCGAAGGCCATCCCGTAGTTTTCAGTAAAATAAAGATAAAACCAACTGCCGAGCATGGGGATTTCTTCCCCAAGGGTCATGTGCATCTTAACCCAGATTTTCAGAAGCTGATCGAAAAAAAGGATCAAAAATATAATGAAAAGTGCTTTCTTCAAAGCCGATTTTGTTTTTTACCTGTTAATTCACCGGGCTGGGATTTGACATTTTCTTTTTGGCTTCAATGCTCAGTGTGGCATGTGGTACTGCCCTCAGCCTTTCTTTGCCGATCAGTTTGCCGGTCACCCTGCAGATGCCGTAAGTTTTGTTTTGAATCCGTACCAGTGCATTTTCAAGATTGGTAATAAAACGCTGCTGACGCGCTGCCAGCCTGCTGTTTTCTTCTTTTGAAAGTACTTGCTGGCCTTCTTCCAACACTTTAAAGGTTGGCGAAGTGTCATTGGTATCGTGTTCGCTGTGGTTGGTATAAGCTTCGGTTAACAATTTGAGGTCTTCTCTTGCTTTTTCCAGCTTTCTCAGGATGATCCCTTTAAACTCCTCAAGCTCTTCATCCGAATATCTTGTCTTTACAGCTTCTTCTTCTTTGGTCTTTTTCATGGCCTCTGTTTTTTTTTTCAACAATAAAATATTTCTCTATAAATGTACGTAAAAATTCATCAGTTGTTCATTCTTTGAACATTTTTTTAATTTTTATTCCTTTTCCACCCTCAATTTAACACGAATCTGATCCATCAAATCAAATTCATCGAAGTGATCATTTTTTAATTCTTCTTCAAATGATAATGTTGCCAGGGTTTCCGAGCAGATGTAACCGCTGAAGTTACTGAACGCTTTATCGGTATCTTTATTTCGTTCCAGAGTTAATTTAATACGGTCGGTAACTTCAAAACCTTTTTCTTTTCTCAGGTTTTGAACCCGGTTGATTAGTTCGCGGGCCAGCCCTTCTTCCTGAAGTCCGGGGGTGATGGCCAAATCGAGTGCAACGGTCAGGTGATCCTGATTGGCCACACTCCAGCCCGGAATATCATCAGTAATGATTTTCACATCTTCGGGTGCCAAAACAATTTCCTGATCGTCAATCATAAATTTGTATTCCCCCTTTTGTTCCAGCATCCTGATGTCATCCTGGGTAAATTTCATGATGGCGGCAGCAATGTTTTTCATCAGTTTTCCGTATTTGGGTCCCAGGGTTTTAAAATTCGGCTTAATCCTTTTTACGAGAATCCCCGAATCATCAGTGATGTATTCCAGCGATTTAACATTGACTTCCGAAAGGATAAGGTCTTGAACCTTTTCCAACAAGTTACGGAAATGTTCACTCAGTATGGGAACCATAATCCTGTTGAGTGGCTGCCTTACCCGGATGTTGTTTATTTTACGCAACGAAAGCACCATGGATGAGATGCGCTGGGCCAGTTGCATGCGTTCTTCCAGGTTTTTGTCAATCAACGAATTATCGGCTTTGGGGAAATCAGTCAGATGAACCGATAAAGCATCTTTCCGTCCGGAAACATTGTTCAGGTCGGTAAACAACCTGTCGGCAAAAAACGGAGCGATGGGTGATGCCAGTTGAGAGACTACTTCGAGGCAACGATACAAAGTCTGGTAGGCTTCGGCCTTATCTTTTGAATAGCTGCCTTTCCAGAATCTTCTTCTTGAAAGCCTGACATACCAGTTACTCAGATGCCCGTTAACAAATTCCTGGATGGCACGGCCTGCCCGGGTAGGTTCATATTCGCCAAAAGCGTTATCCACCACTTTGATCAGGGAATTTAATTCCGACAAAATCCAACGGTCCAACTCAGTTCGTTGACTCACCGGCAATTCATCTTCACTGTAAGTAAACCCGTCAATATTGGCATAAAGAGCAAAAAAAGCATACGTATTATAAAGAGTTCCCAAAAACTTCCGCCTGACTTCATCCACACCCTCCAGGTCGAACCGTAAATTATCCCACGGCTGTGAATTGGTGATCATATACCAGCGGGTGGCATCGGGTCCGTACTTTTCGATGGTTTTAAAAGGGTCAATGGCATTGCCCAGCCGTTTTGACATTTTGTTGCCTGCTTTGTCCAGCACAAGCCCGTTGGATACCACCGTTTTGTATGCCACCGAATCGAACAGCATGGCAGCGATGGCATGGAGTGTAAAGAACCATCCCCGTGTCTGGTCAACGCCTTCGGCAATGAAATCGGCAGGAAAGTTCTTTTCAAACACTTCCTTGTTTTCAAACGGATAATGAAACTGGGCATAAGGCATCGAGCCCGAATCGAACCAAACATCAATGAGGCCGGGTTCGCGGAACATTTTCTTCCCGCTCTCCGAAACCAAAACGATCTGGTCCACATAAGGACGGTGGAAATCGAATGTCTTATAATTTTCCTTGCTCATGTCATCCGGCTGAAAAGCGGCAAGCGGGTTGTTTTTCATAAAGCCTGCGGCAACAGACTTTTCAATTTCTGTTTTTAATTCAGCAGCCGACCCAACGGCTTTGGCTTCTTGTTTATCTTCGGTCCTCCAAACGGGCAACGGCACTCCCCAAAACCGCGAACGGGAAAGGTTCCAGTCTACCAGGTTTTCGAGCCAGTTGCCGAAACGTCCTTCGCCGGTAGCTTTGGGTTTCCAGTTGATGGTCTTGTTCAGTGCGATCATCCTTTCTTTCAGTGCCGTAGTGCGGATAAACCAGCTATCCAGCGGATAATACAAAATGGGTTTGTCTGTTCGCCAGCAATGCGGATAATTGTGTACATGTTTTTCTATCCGGAATGCTTTTCCCGATTTTTTCAACACCACTGCAAGGTCAACATCCAGGCTTTCTTCCGAATCTTTCAGGTTTTCATCGTATTCGTTTTTCACAAACCGGCCTGCAAACCGGCCGTATTCATCAACATTCATAAACTCATTCACAAAAGCAGGGTCAAGGTCTTCAATCCTGAAGAAACGGCCTTTCAGGTCAACCATGGGACGGCGATCGCCCGGTTTGTCAATCAGCACAAGCGGGGCAATCCCGATTTCTTTGGCAACACGGTCGTCATCGGCACCAAATGTGGGGGCAATGTGTACAATTCCCGTTCCGTCTTCAGTTGTAACAAAATCACCGGGAATCACTTCAAAGGCATTGCCCATTGGTTTTACCCAGGGAAACAATTGTTCGTATTCGGTGCCTGTCAGTTCAAAACCTTTAAAAGTTTCAACGATTTGAAAAGGGATGTTTTTATCACCGGGTTTGTAATCCTCAAAAGACAAGCCTGCATTTTTCGGATTAAAATAAGCATCCAGCCGGTCTTTGGCCAACACCATATATGCGGGTTGTCCGGTATAGGGGTTGAATGATTTGACCATGACATAGTCAATCTTGTCGCCTACAGCCAATGCCGTATTGGAAGGCAGTGTCCAGGGGGTGGTTGTCCAGGCCAGGATATAAATCTCACCATCTATACGATCCACAACTTTCTCAGGTGCTTTTTCTTTGTTTACCTTAAACATGGCCACAACCGTGGTGTCAGTCACATCGCGGTAACAACCGGGCTGGTTCAGTTCATGGGTGCTGAGGCCGGTGCCGGCAGCCGGCGAATAGGGCTGGATTGAGTATCCTTTATAGAGTAATCCTTTTTCGAACAATTGTTTCAACAGATACCATACCGTTTCGATGTACTTGTTGTCGAAGGTGATGTAAGGATGGTCAAGGTCAACCCAATAGCCGATCTTCTTGGTCAGGTCGTCCCACAGGTCTTTATATTTAAGGACTTCGCTGCGGCAGGCTTTGTTGTATTCTTCAATGCTTATTTTTTTGCCGATGTCTTCTTTGGTGATGCCCAGCGTGGTTTCCACACTGATCTCCACCGGAAGGCCATGCGTATCCCAGCCGGCTTTGCGTTCAACATATTTTCCCTTCAGGGTCTGGTAACGGCAGAACAGGTCTTTGATGGTGCGGGCCATCACATGATGGATGCCCGGTACACCGTTGGCTGACGGCGGGCCTTCATAGAACACAAACGGCTTGTTACCACGGCGGATGTCAAGGCTTTTTTTGAAAATGTCATGCTCTTCCCAAAATGCCCTGACTTCATCGGCAATCTTTGTCAAATCAAGTGGCTTGTATTCGTTGTATTTCCGCGCCATTACTGACCCTTATTTATTTGTTAATTAAAAAATTGGGTGCAAAGCTAAAAAAAATAGTTATGGGAATGTATCTATGCAGATTAAACCTTTTATTAAAGGAAAATGAGGGGGCAAATGAATTTCCAAACATTCCTGAAGTTATTAAATTCAGGGGGAGTCATTAAATTAAAGGGTAAAGGAGAGTATGCTTTTCATTTCAATATCACAACCGGTTTAAATGGTTAATGACCAACTTTTTTGTGGCTATTTCCCCTTTGGATGAAGTAATAGTCAAAAAGTATATTCCGGATTGAATATTTTCACAATTTATTTTAACAAGAGCATGGTAATCAATATCCCGAGACAATAACCGTTTTCCTGTCAGGTCATTTATTTCAAGTTTATAATGATTGGATTGCGGATTGTCAATTTCAACATTTATAACTCCGTTTGACGGGTTGGGATAGAAATTGAAATTGATTGATTTTGCTGCCCTTTCAACAATATTTACGGTCGGGTCACAATTTGACCCCGGTGGATATACGGGTTGATAATTTTCTGAATAACAATTAAAAGATGAATTGTGTTCTGATCCATTAACAGTAAGTGATTGAAAAATACCATAATCGGTACCAATCCCTTCAATAAACCAAGTTGAATCAGACCAAAAACTAAATTTCATATTCCATCGTGTCCGGTAATTGTTTTCCCCTGTCAATACTGAATCAATTGATGATACGGTTACAACATCATAAACATCCTTTATGATATAAAATGTTGAAGGAACCGTATCCCCTTCTTTCAGGTTGTAATCAAATAATATATTTTCATAATTGGAATAGGACTCAACATAATAAATAATATTATTTTCTGTTCTTAATGCCCCTTCATAAACATCCAGGGTATTCCCCTCACCCGAACAACTGCCATTTGGCATAATCGGATGGTCCACCCAATGACCTTTTGAATATAGTTTGTAATAGGTTTTATTATTTATAGTTCTTTTCCCCATAATATAAAACCAATCCACATAAGTCCGGTAACAACCCTCGTCGAGTACATCGTCGCCAGAAATCTTCCAGTAAGACGTTGTGTCTTCAGGAATCGGAATAAAATTTTGAGCTTTAATGGAAGAAAGAACCGCAATGAACAGCAAAATCGCGATAATTTTTTTCATGGCAATTGGATTTGAGCATCAATTATGATGACAAAAATTATATTAGAATAGTTGCATAGTTTTAATTATAAGCTCGTTTTTATCATCTTCACCGCTTCAGGGTGCATCAGCATTGTGGCCAGGATATCATAAACTTCATACTCACCGATGCCGGACAGCAACTCTTTTATTTTCCGGTGTTTTTCTTCTTTGTTTTCGCGGGAAGAGAGGATGGATTTCAATTGCTTTACCTGTGAGCCTTTCATTTCATCCAGCAGAATACCCAAAAATTCCTGTATGGCTTTACCGGATTGGTCTTCCTCTTCTTTCTTTTCGGGTAAGCCAAACAATTGCAGTTCGTCAATGGCTGCCTGAAGTATTTCACTGGCCAGCTTTTTGGTCCCTTCTTCGTAAGATTCATTACCGGAAGCATCCCGCAGTGACCACGAGGTGAACTCAAATTCCAGTTTTTCGATCTGTTTGATCTTTTCATCCTGCGATCCGAATATCCTGGCCAGTATGACAAGGGTATATTTTTTCCAGGCTTCGAGGTCAAAATGTTTTTCGTCCAGGCGTTTGATTTGTTGCTCAAGTAATTGTATCTCTTTTTTTGCCATGTCTCCCGTTTTTCAGTTTAAGCGTAAAGATACAGATAAAAGAAACATTTATCTCACGGTGTTGTTTGTTGGCTAATTTTTATTTTGACGTGCCGGAAGTAAAACCACGTTTATAATTTCTTTAAAAACAGTAATCAGATAATTTCCAACAAGATAAAAACAAACCGAACAAGTTGTTTATTGTGGGTGGGAAAAATGAAAAATTTGATATGGACGGATGCTGATTGGTAATTGTACTTTGCGGAACGTAACAGCTTGCTGTCTGATATATTATTGGCAGTTTGAGAGGACAGGATAACTATTTCGCTAAGAAACGCAGAAGGTTCGCAGAGAAATAATCTTGCTCACACAAATCGACACAAAACCAATTGTCAGTACATCACTTTTTTCAACACATTCTGTAAAAAATAGTTTTTATTTTATCATTAGTACACAAAATAAAATTTAGCCGATTTTATTGAATTATCTGTTAGAAGTTTAAATCACGCGGCAACACAACAACCGCAGCGGTTTTGTATAGTCTGTTCGCGGCATGATGGCCGTTTGGTTTGCAATAAAAAATCAACGGCAAATTAAAACGTAGCGTCGCGTCTGCGCCGTAACATGAAAAAGATATAAATAAACTCCCTAAATCTGCGTACATCTGCGCAAATCTGCGTCAAAAAAGGATAAATATCCATCTTTCCAGCCACAACCTTTTTTCGTATTTTCACCCCCTCAAAAATTAAACAACAATGAATAAATTAACCTTTCAATATGATATGGTTTTGGACTTTGTAACCAAAGACGAAATCCATCAATACCAAACGGAAATAGATAAGCATTTCGCCGCCATTTACAACAAAACCGGCAAAGGCAACAATTTCCTCGGATGGGTTGATCTGCCGGACAACACGGATGAAACCCTGATCTCACGCATCGAAGCTACAGCCAAAAAAATGCGCGAACAGTCGGAAATATTTGTGATTATCGGCATCGGCGGTTCCTACCTGGGGGCAAGGGCTGTAATTGAAGCCCTGTCGCCTCATTTCAGCCACCTGGAACAGGAAAACAATTCACCGGTTATTTTGTATGCCGGAAACAACATCAGCGAAGATTACCTCGCCGACCTTTTGGATGTCCTGAAAAACCGAGACTATTCCCTGGCCGTGATCTCCAAATCGGGTACCACCACCGAGCCGGCACTTGCCTTCCGGATTTTAAGGGAAGACCTTGAAAAAAAATACGGCAAAAAGGAAGCCCGCAAACGAATTGTTGCCGTTACCGACAAAGAAAAAGGGGCACTGAAGCAACTGGCCGGTGAAGAAGGTTATGAAACGTTCATCATCCCCGATGATGTGGGGGGAAGATATTCGGTGCTGACACCCGTCGGCCTATTGCCCGTTGCGGTAGCGGGTTATGATATCCGGCAACTGCTTGAAGGGGCAAAAGCCATGAAAGCATCCATTGGCCGCACGACACAAATTGATGAAAATCCTGTGGCAGCTTATGCCGCAGTGAGGAATGCATTATACAATAAGGGCTACACGACTGAGATTATGGTCAATTTTGAGCCCCGGTTGTTTTATTTTACCGAATGGTGGAAACAGTTGTACGGCGAAAGCGAAGGCAAGGAAAACAAAGGCATCTTTCCGGCAGGCGTAAGTTTTACCACCGATCTTCATTCCATGGGGCAGTATATCCAGGAAGGGCTGAGGAACATTTTCGAAACTGTCCTTTCGGTGGGCAATCCCCGCCGTGAACTCAAAATCCCGGAAGAAGAAAAGAACCCGGACAAGCTAAATTACATTGCCGGAAAAGCCATTCATGAAGTCAACCGCCAGGCCGAACTGGGCACAGCCCTCGCCCATGTTGACGGCGGCGTCCCCAACCTGCGGATCAGTGTTCCTGAAATCAATGAATTTGTGCTGGGACAATTGATTTATTTCTATGAAATGGCCTGTGCCGTAAGCGGGTACATCCTGGGTGTCAACCCCTTTGACCAACCGGGCGTGGAAGCCTACAAGCGGAATATGTTTGCCCTGCTCGGCAAACCCGGATTTGAAAAAGAAACCGAAGCCATCAGGAAAAGATTGTGAGACAAGCAGGGCAAATACTAATTATCATTTTATTCATCGGCCTTCTCACGGGATGCTATCATCCTTCCCCGCAGGAGGCTTTTGAGGACATGAAAGCCTTGCAGGGAAAATGGGCTTCCACCGGTCAAACGCTTTTCAACGAGCAATGGCAGGTGGTTTCGGACACCCTGATGACGGGCAGCGGTTTCAGCCTCAACGGCAAAGACACGGTCTTTATGGAACGGCTGAAAATTTTCCGCACCGGGGACAGCATCTGGTATGCAGCACAGCCCGGCCCGAAAAAAGATTATGTGTTTTTTAAACTTGATGATGCAGGATACCGCCACTGGACTTTCAAAAATCCGGAAAACGATTATCCCGGGATTATCCGTTACAAACTAAAAAGAGACACCATCCTCCAAACACGGACAACCAACATCAGGGGAAACAAGGAAGTGATTTTTACATTTAAAAAAATATGGGAATGAAATTTCCGGAACTGGTCATAAAAAGGCAGAGTGACCGAAAATATGCGGACAAACCTGTCGAAAAGGAAAAAACGGAACGTTGCCTCGAAGCGGCCCGCATGGCCCCTTCGGCCAGCAATTCACAACCGTGGACCTTCGTGGTTGTGGACGATCCTGTTTTGGTGAAAAAAGTGGCGCACAAAACATTCGGCCCGCTGAAATCATTTAACAAATTTGTGCCGCAGGCGCCTGTCATCGTTGCCATCGTCATGGAACCGCCCAAACTGATCACCGAAGTCGGGGGACGTATCAAGAAAAAAGAATATCCCCTGATTGATATCGGCATAGCTGCTGCTCATTTCTGCCTGCAGGCCACCGAACTGGGGCTGGGAACCTGCATGCTGGGCTGGTTTGATGAGAAGGCCGTAAAAGAACTGATCCGTGTCCCCGAAAACAAGAACATCCCCTTGTTGATTACATTGGGCTACACACCCGATGATTACAAACACCGAAAAAAGATCAGGAAAGATTTTTCAAAGGTGGTGAGGAAGAATTACTACGAATAAACCTCACCGGAAAATAACACCTTCTTAAAATGTGGCTTTGGTTTGCACCCCCAGGGGACTTTTGATTGTTCTTTCTGTTTTTTTGAATAGGGAACACCGATTAACAATTTTTTCCTGAGGAATATTCTCCCCAGGATAAACTTCTGTGTCTTTATACTATTCGTTGAAATAATGGATTTTACATAAATACGGAAACGGAATAACTCCACTAAGACATAGGATAAATCCCATCATCCGCCTTTCTTGATGCGCGTAAAATACCGGCCTATATTGTACCCGCCTATTACAACTGAAAACTTCTTATTGATCAGCTTTTATATAACGGCAGCCGTGCCTTCAATGTAACGATAACCATGAAAACCCTTGTCCCCGTAGAGAGAGAGAGAGAGCTAACTCATATTCAAACTTTTTCCTTCATTCCTTTTCCTTTTTCCGTTTCGGCAGATCGCCACCCGCCTTAAACGGCTTATGAATTTACTATGGGTAACGTAACCGGGCAAATATGTTTACTTATTATTCATTTAAAATTTTACTGATATGAAAACAAATATTTTATACAAACACATTTTTAAAATCTTGATGATTATACCTTTCCTTTTCATTTTCTATCAATCCCAGTCTCAAATGTACACAATTGGAAATGATACGATTTATAAAATTAACGGGGTTTATTATTATATTTCTCCGTATGACACCATTTTAGCGGATACAACTGTTGTTACAATAAATTTTAATGATAGCGTGAACTCCGGCTCCCGAAGCAATTTTGTCAATCAATACAACTTAAACTTTATTGCAGAAACCGCTAATGGAAACATGCAATATAAATTACCTTTCGGACAAGATTATGTAGCAACCTGTAACCAGATTGTAAATGATAGCAGGGCAGAAAAACTAATTACTCATTTTTATATGGAAACCGCCGGGTATCCTGACCCTTTTTATCCTGATGACCCTTATCTTGACGACCAATGGTATTTAAACAAAATTGGTGTTTACAATGGAGAAACCGAATATGGGGCATGGGACCTCACAAAGGGTTCACCTGTGGTAAAAGTTGCAGTGCTTGACGCAGGCCTTCAATGGGATATGGAAGAGTTTGGGCCCGTAGATAATAATCTTGATGTCGTTTATCACAATCCGGAAGAGGATGAATGGAATTACTGGGATGATCCTGAAAGCGGTAATGGCATTGACGATGATAATAACGGACTGATTGATGACTTAAGAGGATATGATTTTTTAATATTGAACAAAGCAACGGAAATCAATATTCGGAAGATAACGATGTACGTCAATCGCATTCAAATGTTTTCCATGGTACGGCAGTAACAGGAATTATTGCTTCAAAAACAAGCAATGAAGATGGAATAGCAGGAATAGCAGGGGGTGATAATGGTTTTTTAAAAAAAGGTGTAACAATTATCCCTCTGAAAGTGGGCGATCTGGAAAAAAATTATCAAAACAATTCAACTTATATAGTAATTAGTACTGCTGCCGTTGAACGAGCAATAGTTTATGCAGTTGATCATGGGGCAAATATCATCAATATGTCATTTAAATGTGATTGGGACCCAAAAACTAATTTAGAGGAAGAAGTTGCTTATGCAAAAAATCATAATGTACTCCTTTTTGCCGCAGCAGGTAATGAAGGTTTTTCCAATTTCATTTCATATCCGGCAAGAATGGAAGATGTAATCGCAGTTGGAGCAACTGATGAAAATGACGAATACACCAGTTTTTCAAATAAAGGGCCTGAACTTGAATTTGCCGCACCGGGTGTTAATATCACTGCACTGGAAAATGACGGGAGCGTTGACGGTACGGCATGGGGGACATCATTTTCATCTCCAATGGTTGCAGCAACTGCAGCACTCATGCTTTCAGTCAATCCTGATTTGTCTGACAACCCTGATCAAGTTGAACAAATTTTGAAAGAAACAGCCGAAAAGGTAGGGACTCAACCTTACGATGAAAACGGTTGGAATAAATACTATGGTTACGGCCGTATCAATACCTATGCCGCTGTTTGTGCCGCACTTAACGAAAAACCGGAAATCATTGTAACCAACAATGAAACATGGACAGATAAAGTGCTCTCAAAAAATGACATAATCATTGAATCCGGTGCAACCCTAACCATTAAATCCGACGTATTTATGGGGGAAGGAACAAAAATAATCGTAAAACAAGGTGCAAGGTTAACTGTTGACCATTGTAAAATTACCAATTTCCCGTTTTGTGGAGAGGAAAACAACAGGTGGGACGGTATTGAAGTTTGGGGCAACCCTAACGAGCATCAATACACAGTGAATGGAAACAATGCACAGGGAATACTTGTACTGAACTCTGCTACAATTGAAAATGCAATAGTTGCCGTTCGGTTGTTTGACTACAATAACCATTATTCAACAACAGGAGGTATTGTGAAAGCAGAAGATTCATACTTTATCAATAACGACAGGGCGGTTTCGTTCTTCCCGTACAAAAATATTTATATGGGACAAGAAGACAGTTACGTCAGCAGCTTTAAAAATTGTACTTTTACGGTGGATGAAAACTACATTGACGATTACCATACTTTTAGAGGTCAACATATCATGATGTACGGGGTAAACGGTATAAAAATATTGGGCTGTGTGTTTGAAAACAAACTGGACAATACTCCGCAAGGGGAGGCCATTAATGCGTACAATGCAAGTTTTATAATCAAAGGCGCATGCGCCGGTGGTTCTGTGCAACCCTGTCCTCCGGAAAATTACAGCTACTCTTCATTCAGCGGATTTAAAAAGGCCGTTGATGCAACCAACGCGGCCAATACACTTTATCAAATCCGTATCAATGAAACGGACTTTACCAATAACGGTTACGGCATCTATTTTAGTGGTGTAAACGACGCTGTAGTAGTGGGCAACAATTTTGAATTGGGCATTTTCGACGACTGTCAGTACGATGCCGGCGAAGGCATCTACCTCGATAACTGCAAACGCTTTGCCATTGAGGACAACAGTTTTTCATTGCCCGAAAACGCGCCGCCGGCCACTTACGTAGGAATACACACCGCCAACACCAACAATGCCTTTGACGAAATCTATAAAAACCATTTTGACGATATGATCGAAGCCAATTATGCCGAAGGAAAGAATTGGTTGGATAAAAAAGAAAAAGGCCTCGCCTACTACTGCAACACCAACCAAAACAACAGTTGGGATTTTTATGTTGAAAAGGATAATAGTGGTGATGACGGCATTCAATTAAATCAGGGCAACCGTGACTATGTGGCAGGCAATACTTTCTCTCCAACGGCAACTGAACACTTCGACAACCGGGGCAGTTACAAGATCAACTATTATTTCGACCTGAATGCAACCGGCCAAACACCGACTAAAGTTTATAGGGTTGACCCTATTCCTGAACAACTTTCAAATACCTGCCCCGACCATTATGATGGTGGCGACACAAGAATGAACGCGAGCGATTACCAGCAGCGGGAAGCAGATTACAATGCTGCATTAAGCTCTTATAATACGGCAAAAGCGCAATACGAAGCAGCAAACGATTCGGTTGCTAAACAGCTTTACGGGGAGCAAATGTCTTACTATAATATGCTCCTGTCACGGGCCATGTACGATATGGTTCACAGCGATCTGTCCGACACGGTAACCCGGTCCGGCCTTTTCGAGGAGCACATGGACGACCTGGGTAATTATGCTGCCGCCGAATCCGTAGTGGATTTATACATGCAAAAGGGCGATTATGCCACAGCCATTGACAAGCTGGATTCATTACAGGTTGACTTTGTATTCGACAATTACGATTCGGTTGAATATCCTTATTATCATAACCTGAAAACCATGCAGGCAACCTGGCTCGACCAGGGACGGACGATTTTCGATCTTACCGCTTCCGAAATAAACAGTCTGTCGGCAATAGCCGACAGCAGCCGGGGCGTTGCAGGGGCACAGGCCAGGGGGATACTTGCCTTTGCCTACGACAGTATTTATTCGTATGTTAATTGTTTGCAAGCGCCTGACAGTTCACAGAAATCTATTAAGGTTAATCCAGGTTTGAATAGTGGAAAGAACGGATTATCAATATCAGTCAAACCCAATCCGGCAAGGAATACGGTTACATTTACTTATACATTGCCAGAAAATGTCAGTAATGGATTGCTAAAATTGTATTACTCTAAGGGTATGCTGATTGAAAAGCATATAGTCAATAAAGTAAACAGTGAGTTTCAATACAACTGCTCCTTATTACCGGCAGGTGTTTATTACTATTCTTTTTCAACAGCAACTGAAAAGGTAACGGGTAAAATGGTAATTATACGCTAGTATTAACTATGTTGGCGGCAGATAAGTTTATCTGCCGCCAACTTTAATTTTTCTAAAGATGAAAAGGTTTATAAGATATTTAATAATTGCTTTTTTTGTCAATCTAACTATACCGGGTGTTGCACAAATGGTTAATCCAAAATGGGAAAGCTGTTTCGGGGGTACGGACTGGGACGAAGGAAAAGGTGTGATATTTTCTGATAATACATATTGGATAGTTGGTAGTACCGAGTCAAACGACGGCGATATTTATTTTAACCACGGTGCCTGGGATATATGGCTTATTAATATTGACGAAAATGGTAACTTTATCAGTGAAAAGACTTTTGGCGGTTCCTATTTCGATGGCGGTTTTGTGGACATAAAAAAACTAAGCGATTCTGTGTTTTATATTGCAGGAAGGACAAAATCCGTTGACGGGGATATCAGCAACAACCCCTGGCCTGGGCCTGAAGGAAATTACTGGGTACTGCAAATTAACAACAAGGGAGAAATACTTTGGGAAAAAGTGCTTGGGGGTAGTGGAAATGAAAATTTACGTGATATAACAGTTACCAGTGATGGGGGCTTAATTGCTTTAGGACTTACTACATCCGACGACGGCGACATCTCAAACCCCATCGGCGGGTGGGATCTGTGGATGGTCAAGCTCAACTGCGCCGGTGAAAAACAGTGGGACATGACACTTGGCGGTATTGGCTTTGAAGAAGGTGGCTCGGTAATCCAAACATCCGACGGAGGGTATATGGTTGTTGGAGACACCGATGGTTATGGCGGAGGAAACTACGACACGGCCTGTAACTACCATGGGCCGGAAGGTGAATGGGGAGGATGGCTTGATGCCTGGGTGGTGAAAATGGATTCTTCAAGAAATATCGAATGGCAGCAATGTTACGGTGGAAAATATCACGACGGATGTACAAATATTCTTGAAGTGGAAGACGGTTATATTGTCCTTGGCAATACAAATTCAAATAACGGGGATGTTTCAGGTTTTCACGGTGTGCCGGGTAACCAGGAATATGGCGATGATATCTGGGTTTTCAAAATAGACTTTGAAGGCAGCCTGATCTGGCAACGGTGCCTCGGCGGCAAATACAACGATTTTGCGCGCAACATTTTTACCACAAGCGACGGCGGATATATGGTGGTGGGTTACACAGGTTCGGACGACGGCGATGTGGAAGGTTACCATGGCATTGACACGGGCATTTATGACGATGTGTGGCTGGCCAAGATTGACAGCGTTGGAAACCTGGAATGGCAATACTGCTACGGAGGTACCGGTCTCGAAATGATTTACCGCGGTGTGGTGCAAAAAAGCGACTGGGATTACGTCATCACCCTCGGTACCGATACCGATGACTGGCAATGCCGCGGCCCGATGTGGCCCGATTTAAGGGTGGTGGAACTGTACGATTCAACCGTGGGGGTTGTGAATGAGTCTGTAAATATACCCCATATTAAAATCTACCCCAACCCCGCCACCTCAACCTTGAACATCGAACTGCCGGACAATACCGTTACAAATACCGCATCGGTGGAAATGCTGGATATCAGCGGCAAGAGTTTATTGAAAGAAAAATTCACCGCTCCCGTCATGCACCTCAACACCTCCGGGTTACACAGCGGGCTTTACCTTGTTAAAGTGCAAACCGCAAAAGGAGTGGTGACGGAAAAGGTGGTGGTGAGGAGATAATGGTGTACCCTGACCTTTCAGGAGGCCGTCCCCTCCGCTACCCGGAGCGCAGCGGAGGGGACGGCCTCCTGAAAGATACTGTGTTAAAATCCAAATTTTTTTTAATATTTTTGTGTCAGCAGAAAGAAGGCTTTGGTCGAAGCTTTGTACTGAAGTCTATCTTGTGTAGAGGAGCCCTGCTCCTCTACTTTTTTTGTTGCTCCGCAACAAAGCAGAAAGAAGGACTTTGGCCTCCGCATTACCTGATGACTATCTTCTTTTTTTGCTTTCAATGTTTTCTATGCAGCTTTTTGTTTTTCATAATTTTCGATATAAACCGTATTATTTTTCCAAAGCGTGTATATCAATCCTAACAACTTTCTTTGTACAGCAACAGCAGCAATTAATGAAACATCTTTTTTATCAAGCAACCGCTCATAAAAAAGCTTGTAGTTTTGTGAATGCTGAATTGAAGTGTATGCAGGAAAATAAAGTGCTTTCCGGATATGTACATTCCCTGCTTTGGATATTTTTGTTTTCCCTTTCCATTTCCCCGATTCCCTTATTTTTATATCTAAACCGGCATAAGCTACGATTTGCTTTATACTTCTTATTAATGCAAAACCATCGGTTTCAGCTATAATAATGATTGCTGTTAAAAAACCAACACCGGGAATGG
>CAJVWU010000067.1 GCA_913009755.1 uncultured Bacteroidia bacterium | reverse complement strand
ATTTTTGAAAATGATAGTAAACACTTTGCCAACTGTATTTTTCTTTAAAAAACTGTTTAATGGGTAACTCCCTCCATTGGCATCCTGTTTTTAACCGATATAATATAGCTGTAACAACCTGATATTCCTTTACTTTTGTGTTGTTGTTAATTTTTCCAAAATCAAGATATGGACAAATCTCTTTTTTATCATACTTTTGTTTAACCACATTCTTTCTTTTCAACATTTTTATGTTAATTGATTACGTGGTAGTTAACTTTAAACAACTTCTTTGTAAGCGAGCCGTTGTTTCATGGTAAAAGCTATTATCGTTGTAAATAAATATATTTGCCTCAAGCTATATTTCGCAGAGGTTAAATAACCACAATCCGATAGACATTTTGAACATTGATTAAACCGGATCAGTTATGCCGGTTTGCTTTTGAATATCATCACACTGCTGTCCTGGTCGGGCAGGACAATGAGGGGTTCGGGGATATTGGCGGCGAAATCGTCAACGGCCATCATGATGCCCGGCCAGTCGGGATTGTAATCGTGGATGATCATTATGCCTCCGGGAGACAGCCGGGGATAAAAAAACTCCAATCCGGTTTTGGTGGGGTTAAATAAATCGGCATCCATGTTAACCAGTGCAAATCGGGCATTTTCCAAACGGGCTGTGGTTTCAGGAAAGTAACCTTTGTGAAAAACAAATTTGTCGCTGCTTAATCTTGCTTTAACTTTTTCGATACTTGTATCGGCAAAGTTTTTAGTTGTATAGGTAGCTGCTTTCCCCGTTTCACCGGCAAGGTCGGCTTGTGTGAAACCTTCAAAAGTGTCGAAAAGATGAAACTCCCGGCCGGGATCCATTAAATGCAACAGGCTGGCCGAGTCGCCTTTGTAAACGCCAAGCTCGGCAAAATAGCCCGGAATATTCTCTTTTTTCAACCTTTCAACCTGAAACCAGAAATTGAAAAAACGGATTTTATCGGGGTAATTTCTTTCCAACTTTATTAAAGCATGGGCAATGTTGCCGTTTTTCACTGCATTTTGCCAGGCTTTGGGCTGATACGCTTTATCAAATAATACCGTGTAAACATAATAGAGAAGATAAATAAAAATAATGCCAATGATAACAAGTTCGACTATCTGGAAAAGGGTGATCTTCATATTAGGTATTTTTGGTGTTGTGTTTTTGTTTTTGTAGGTGATAAGGGAATAATGGAATACCGGAATGATGGAATAGTGTGTCTTTTCATGTTTGAAGAATTTTTAAACGTTTATCCATTAACCAATTATCCATTAACCGGTCAAATCACTTCAGCCACCACGAAAGTGCTGCCACCCACAAAAACAAGGTCGTTTGCTCCGGCGTTGTTAATGGCCGAATTAAATGCCTTTATCACCGAGCTGTAAGATTCTCCGCGAAGCCCGGCTTTAAAAGCATATTGTTTTAACTCGTTGGCATCCATGCCCCTCGGTATATCCGCTTTACAGAAATAATAGGTTGCACCTTTCGGCAACAGGAATAACATGCTTTCGGGTTTCTTGTCGTTGACCATTCCAAACACAAAATGAAGGTGTTTACACGGGGTCTCGACAATTTGTTCAACCACCGCCTGTATTCCTTCCGGGTTGTGTGCCGTGTCGCAGATAGTCAGCGGATTGGTGCCCAGTATCTGCCATCGCCCTTGCAAGCCTGTGTTTTCCAGTACGTTTGAAATCCCCGAACGGATGGTATCCTTATCAATAACTTCCTGATTGATCCTGTTCAGTATTTGAACTGCCTGAAGTGCTGTTTTCAGGTTATCCTTCTGGTAATTTGCCAACAGGGGCGATTCCAGTTCGTTCATGTAGAACAGGTTGTCGGCCCAGATATCATATATCCGCTTTTTCCGGTCGGTTGTGTGAATTTCTTTCAGGTCAAAATGTTCATCGGCATAAGAGAGGGGCGCGTTTTTTTCACGTGCAACTTTTTCAAAAATGCGGCTTGATTCTTCCTGTTTTTCCCCCACAACAAGCGGGATATCTTTTTTTACGATGCCGGCTTTTTCACCGGCGATTTTCTCAATGGTGTCGCCCAGAAAATGAAGGTGGTCATATCCTATGTTTGTGATGACGGTCAGTACCGGATTACTGATGTTCGTGGAATCCAACCTTCCGCCCATGCCTGTTTCAAGGATCGCGAAATCAACTTGTTCGTTGGCAAAATGATCGTAAGCCATGGCCACGGTCATTTCAAAAAAAGAGGGTTTCAATTCCTCAAATAATTTTTTATGTTTTTCGATGAAATCCATCACTTCTTCTTCGGATATCATTTCACCGTTTATTTTTATCCGTTCCCTGAAGTCTTTCAGGTGCGGGGAAGTATAAAGCCCGGTTTTGTAATCCGCTTCTTGCAGGATGGAGGCCAGCAAGTGGCACACACTGCCCTTGCCATTGGTTCCGGCCACGTGGATGGCTTTGAATTTTTCCTGGGGGTTGTCCAGTTTGTCAAGTAAATCAATAGTCGTGAACAGATCGGCCTTATACGCTGCCTTGCCTATGCGCTGATACATGGGCAGATGGCTGAACATCCAGTCGAGTGTTTCTTGGTAGTCCATAAAACAAAAGTAAGATTTAATTTGGTTTGGAGGGGAGGTTTTTTTCAGTTAGGTATTTGGCGGAATGGTTGCAGTTGGTTCAGTGGGTGGTGGTATAAGGGGGTGGGTAATAAGGTAAATAGGTTATTTCATTAAAATAAATGTATAAGTAATGGTACCGCGTTGGGTTTCAGGCGCTGTTTGATTCGTGGTAAAGGTGGAGTTTTTGGCGGCATCCACAGCAATCTGCCGTTGTTTCTGGTTGATGATAGTTGTCCCCCGTGGATTGACCTGGGCCTTGACCACGTTTCCGTTCCTGTCCACCCAGATGTTCACCACCACGGTACCCACTTCGCTGAATTTGGCAGAAGGGTGCTCCAGGTATTTTGAACCGCGACCTTCAAGGTTGAAAGATGGTCCGTTGCCTTCACCGCCCCTGCCATCATACTTGTCGCTGTCTTTATAGCCCTGTGGTTTGCCCATATCTCCGGAACCCTGTTTAATGCCCTGGTTTGTACCCTCTTTGTTTTTTGATGTTCCGGTATAAAGCGCTTTCGGATTGACCACCGGTTTGGGCTCTTTCACCGGCTCTTTGGTAACTTCCTCAGCCCGGTTAACAATGGTTGAATCAACAGGTGTTTCTTCCGGTTTCTTCTCTACTACTTTCTCAACGGGCTTTTCCGGTTTTTCTTCTTTTTTTACTTCTTTCGGTTCTTCTTTTACCGGCTCTTTTTTTTGTTTAATGGCGGGTGCTTCTTCCGTTTCCTGTGTAATGAATTCTTTTTGCGGGGGAGGGGCTTTCGGTTGTTCTATGGGTTGCGGTTTGGGCTGGGCAGACGGGAGTTTCTTAATAGGTGGCGGGGTTTCATGCTGAATATCCCCCATGCCCCGGTCATCATAGCCAAAATTTACTTCAACGCCTTCTTCACCGGGAAGGGGTAGTGGGGTCCTTAACGCCAGGATAAACAAAGCCACAAGAATGATCACATGAACAATAATTGTTCCTATGATACCCCGGCGGCGGTCTTTGTCTTTAAATATTTGTTTTAATTTGTTCAAAACAAACTGTTTATTATTTTGCTTTCACTAATCTGAAATCACCATTCACTATTCACAAATCATTCAACTTCCGTTCCAAAAATTCTTTCGTGTCCCTTCATGAAACCTGTCAGGTTGATCGGGATGCTGTAAGCATAACTTGACAGGCAGCTTTCATCTTTTTTAATTTTTAATTAACCCTCAAGCAATTTTTCCGAAAAAGGCTCTTCCGGGAGCTTCGTACACTGGAAAGTCTTTTCCATTAACCCTGCCTTCTCCTTCAACTGACTGATATGGAAAGGTCATCCATTATCCGGTATTTAGTACCCAACCTCATCACCTCCCGGGTTTTGTTGCTAAAATCACTTTATGTGAAGTCCCGTTTTTCCTGTTTATTTCATTCACGGCATCAATTACTGTTACGATATCCTGTACAGGAACTGTTTTATCGGAACGAAGCACAACTGAGGCAGCTTGTTCGTTCCTGATTTGGCTGTACAGTACATTTTCCAGGTTGGCAGGATCAACCTTCCTGTCCTCAACATAAATATTCCTGGATTTATTGATATAAACCGTAATGGTTTGTTTCGACATGGTTTTGCTGTTGCTGTTGGGCAAAAGCAGCTTGATGGCATTTGGTGCCACCAGCGTGGATGTCAGCATAAAAAAGATCAGCAGTAGAAATACCAAATCAGACATGGAGGCCATGCTGAACTGAGTATCCCGTTTATTTCGCATTTGTATCGCCATATCTTTCAGTCTTTCTGTTTTTATTTACTTCTCAATGAACAGTCGGCAGTCTTCAGTCGGCAGTCTTCAGCTATAGTCCTTATAATTCCACGATTTAACCAATTTAACCGTTTTCCGCTTCCCATTTTCCTTTTTCAATTAACCATTTCCCTACTAACTAATCCCTGACTCACTAAAATCAGACTCTTCCAGGTCCCTCGGACTCTGGAAGGTCTTTCTATTATTCCATCTTTCCACTCATCCAAAATCTACTTTGCCGGTTCATGCAAAACATCCATAAACTCCGATGCCGTAATCTCCAGTTGATAAACAACCTTTTGTACCCTGGCAACCAGTATATTATAAAATATATAAGCAATAATACCCACAATAAGCCCGCCTACCGTGGTAATCATGGCCTGATAAATTCCCCGCGACAGCAACTCAATGTTGATATTATTGCCTGCCATTGACATATCATAAAAAGCACGGATCATTCCGATGACCGTACCGAGGAAGCCCAGCATGGGTGCAGATCCGGCAATGGTAGCCAGCCCGGCGATGTTTTTTTCCAGACGCGATACCTCCAGTTTGCCCACATTTTCAATGGCGGCATTGATGTCATTCAACGGTTTGCCTATTCTTGACAATCCCTTGTCAATCATCCGGCCTATGGGCGAATTGTTGGTAACACACAAAGCTTTTGCCGATTCCAGTTTGCCCTGGAGAATATAATTACGGATGTTATTCATAAAATTTTTATCCTGACGGGAAGCCCTGCCGATGACAAAGTAACGTTCGAAAAAAATGTAAAAGGCAATAAGCGAAAGCAGGCCAATGATGGCCATGATCCATCCGCCCTTCATCACAAGGTCAATGATTGGCAATGTGATATCACCTTCTTTTCCGGTTAATGCAGAAGCTGTTTCGTTGATTTGCATCAAAGTGAATCCTGTTATCATATTTATTTATTTGAATTTCCTAAAGGTAAGGCTATACAAATCAGTTGTTTGTTTGTTGAACTTATTTTTCGCACAAAAGTCTGTTAATAGTAACTGTTTTTCGCCGGAATTATTATTAACCCGGGAAAATATGAACCGAAAGGTTAAACAGGTTGTTTTTATAGTTTTCAATTCAGACAATATAATTTATTTCATGTTATTTAGACGCCCTCTAAATTTCAGAAACATACACACATTTACATTGTTAGGATATAACAGGGCAAAATCTTTGGCTACATTTGCGGCCATTAAAAAAATTAAAGATTAACAATTATGATGGGTTTTGTGCTTATGGTTGTTGTGTTTGTCCTTGGATATACGGCAATAGCCCTTGAACATCCTTTGAAGGTTGACAAAGCTGCTTCCGCTTTAATCCTGAGTGTGATCATTTGGATCGTTTTTCTTACGGATATCAGTAACATTTTGTCACTTGGTTTCAGCAGTGCATGGTCTGCTTTCCAGGAAAGCACAGGCATGACTGAGTTTCAGAAAATCCATCCTGATGCAGGCCTTTTGGAACAGATGAAATACTTTGCCATTGACAACCAAATTGTTGAACATTTGGGTAATATATCTGAAATTTTATTTTTCCTGTTGGGTGCCATGACCATTGTTGAAACCGTGGATCAGCATCAGGGATTTAAACTGATCACCGACAGGATTAAAACAACCAATAAGGTTAAACTTTTGTGGATACTGAGTTTTTTAACTTTTTTCATGTCGGCCATGCTGGACAACCTGACAACAACCATCGTGATGGTGGCATTACTGAGGAAATTAGTGGCAGATAAAAAAACGCGGTGGTTTTTTGCCAGTATGATTGTTATTGCTGCCAATGCAGGGGGTGCCTGGTCGCCCATTGGTGATGTAACAACCATTATGCTATGGATCGGGCAACAGATAACCGCGGGCAATATCATTGTCATGGTGTTTGTACCCAGTCTGTTTAATATGCTCTTCCCGCTGTTCATCGTATCGTTTATGATGAAAGGGAATGTTGAGAAACCGCAGTTAAATGGTGCTGACACACAAAACTACACCACTCCCGGTGAGCAAAAATTACTACTGATCATAGGCATTGGTGCTTTGCTTTTTGTTCCTGTATTTAAAACAATTACGCACCTGCCCCCTTACATGGGCATGTTATTCGGTTTGGGCGTATTGTGGGTTATCACTGAATTATTACACCGTAAAAAACCGCTTGAAGACCGGCGTAAACTAACCGTTGTTGGTATTTTACGCAGGGTGGATGTTCCGACAATATTTTTCTTCCTCGGCATTCTTTCCGCTGTAGCTGCACTGGAATCAGCCGGACACCTTTTTTTACTTTCAGAATACCTGGATGAACATGTTCATAACATTTTCGGTATTAATGCAGCCATCGGACTCTTATCGGCAATTGTGGACAATGTGCCGCTTACGGCAGGGGCCATGGGGATGTATCCGATTATGACCCATGCTTTGGTAGCTGTGTCATCAGAACCGGAATATTTGCACCATTTTGTTCAGGATGGCGCATTCTGGGAATTGCTGGCTTACTGCGCCGGAACCGGTGGCAGTATTCTGATTATCGGTTCTGCAGCCGGTGTGGCTGCCATGGGCCTGGAAAAGATAGATTTTATCTGGTACATGAAAAGGATAAGCTTGTTAGCACTGGTCGGATACTTTGGCGGTCTGGCCATCTACTGGCTGCAAGACCTGATCCTTTTCCACATGTAGAAAAAATCATTGCAATTTATCGTTTGAGCAGCCTGTTTTACCGGGCTGCTTTTTTTTCTTGTTTTGAATCGGAAATTGTCAGGGGGAGAATATTACTCCGCAGGAGGAATCCTTTGATGCTCCGGTTACCGAGGCCAGGCAGTTCACTTCATTTCTTATTCTGAGAACCCCCATAAAAGCAAAGATGAGGGCTTCCCTGAAATGAACAAGGGTTTCATCGGGGATGATTATCTCGTGGCCGGTCAGTTGTTTAATTCGTTCGATCAAAAAGGTGTTGAAAGCACCTCCGCCCGTTACAAGCATCCTGCCTGGCGGATGGGTAAGAGCAGCATGATGCACTTGTCCGGCAATGTGTTCCACTGAAGTCCGAAGTTTGTTTTCAACCGTATCATCATATTCTTCGATGATCCTGATAAATTTTTTTCTTACATAATCATTACCCAGCGATTTGGGGTAACTTAATGAATAATAGGGATCGGTATTCAGTCTTTTCAGCAAAGAGTTGTTCACTTTTCCTTTTTGTGCCATTTTGCCTTCATGATCATAAGCCCGGCCGTTTTTCCGGCTCAGGTAATTGAGTATCTGGTTGGCCGGACATATATCAAAAGCCCTTCGCCGGCCTTCTTTTCGATAAGATATGTTGGCAATGCCACCCAGATTAAGACAAAGATCATATTCCGGAAAAAGTAATTCATCACCAATGGGGACAAGGGGAGCCCCCTGTCCGCCCAACAGGATATCATTTGTCCTGAAATCGGAAACCACAACTTTTCCTGTTACGGTTGCTATAGCTTGTCCGTAACCCAGTTGAAACGTAAATCCCTTTTGGGGCCGGTGAAAAATAGTATGTCCGTGGGAAGCAATAAAATCCGGGGAAAGTGAGTGATTGTTCAAAAACTTTGTGGTTGTTTTACCCAGAAAACGGCCAAAAGCCAGATGATATTCAATAAGCTTTTTTGCTTTCAATGATGGTAATTTCGATAAGATATTCTGCCATTTCCGGGGAAAGGGTAGCGTTTCGGCTTTGATGATTTTAAAATGCCACCGGTTGTTTTGACCGGGATGAAACTCACAAAAAGCCAGGTCAATACCATCCATTGAACTTCCCGACATGATTCCCAATACTTTGTCATGTTGTGTCATCAGAGGAAAGTTAAAAGTTTTTCAAGTTGCATGCCCCGAGAACCTTTCACCAGGATATCGGCATTTTTTATGGATAAGGATTTCAAATATCCGGCTGCTTCTTCTGTTGATGCCAGTGTGGTAAAACTGCTTTTGCCCTTTAGCCGGTAAAAATCAGAACCGACTAAAATTACGTTTTTGAATCCCAGTTCTTCAATCAACCGGATCATGTTTTCATGTTCTGCCAAAGAGGTTTTGCCCAATTCAAACATATCGCCCAGGATAAGCCAGGGGTTGGCCGGGCCGTATTCGCTGAAACTTCTTAATGCTTCCGACATGCTTACAGGATTGGCATTATATGCATCCAGGATGATCCGGTTTTTTGCGGTTTCAATCCGTTGTGACCGGTTATTGTCAGGCACAAAACGCCCGATGGCTTTATTGATTTGGATTGTGGGTATCTTAAAATAGAGCCCGGTGGCAATGGCGGCCAGGATGTTATAAAAATTGTACCGGCCAAATAAATGGGTGTGGCATATATTTTCCTGATGTCCATATCTCCATGAAATGGTTAAGCCGGGAGTGGATTTTAATATTTTTCCATTCAGCCCGGCACCGCTTTGTCCATAAGTAAACCTGCTGATGCCCTTACTGAGGCTCATCAGCAGCTTATCATCTGCATTAACGATCAGGGTTCCTGAATGGCGTTTTATGTATTGATAAAGTTTATTTTTTTCAGCCACTATGCCTTCGATATTTCCAAAACCTTCGAGATGTGCTTTCCCGATATTGGTAATCAGTCCAACATCAGGACGGGCAATATTGCAAAGTGTTTTAATTTCTCCGGGATGATTGGCCCCCATTTCTACAACCGCAAGTTCCGTATCTTTTCTGATTTTTAACAGTGTTAAAGGAAGCCCGATGTGATTATTCAGATTGCCCTCAGTAGCAACGATGTTCAATCTTGTCCCCAATACCTCGGCAATCAGTTCTTTGGTGGTCGTTTTACCGTTTGAACCGGTAATCCCCAGAACCGGTACCGGGTTGTTTATTCTGTGTTGCAAGGCAAGGTTCTGAAGTGCTTGCAGGGTGTTGTCCACCATAAAAAACCGGTCATCCTCTTTATATCTTTCATCATCAATTACGGCAAGACGGGCTCCTTTACCGAGTGCTTCTTTAGCAAAAGCATTCCCGTTGAAGTTATCTCCCGAAATAGCAAAAAAGATGCTGCCCGATACTTCCCTGCGCGAGTCGGTACTTGTTTTAAGTGACTCTTTGAATAGTTTATATAATTCTTCTGTCCTGTTCATTTTGGAATAAAAAAACCCCACTCGAAAACGAATGGGGTAAATTTAAACATTATTGTTTAAAGTATTTTATTTACCACCGGGAACCGGGCTGCCCACCCTGATCATAGCACAACGAAAGCCAACCGTAGAGGAAGCCTCATTTTCATCCAAATATCTTCTTATACCCGGACTGAGGAAATAGGCAGGATCTTCCCAGGAACCCCCTTTGACTACCCTTGAGTGGTCGGTTATCAATGAAGTAACACCATATTCATACATCATGTTTGTGCTGTTGGCGTTGTTAATTTGATTAGTCCAGTCGGCCTGTACCTGAATGGTTGATTCATAATCGCCATCACGGTAATTAATATTGTTGGCTCTGCGGTAATTTTTCCGTTTAGCTGCTTCTTCAGGTGTAACGTTAACATATTGGAGGCGTCCCAGACTGTCTTTTTCAGCGAGGCCACCGCCCACATCCTTTTTAACATTTTTAAAAACATTACCACGATATGGATTAAAGTCGGAAACATATTCAAACGTCATAGGGCGGTAAACATCGAGTACCCATTCACTTACATTGCCAGCCATGTTATAGAGGCCATAATCATTGGGCCAGTATGAGCCGACCGGTGCAGGAATTGAAGCTCCATCATTCAGGTTGCCGGCAACACCCATATAATCGCCTTCCGATCTTTTAAAGTTGGTGACAAAACTGCCATAATATTTTCTGTCATCGGTTCTTAAAGTTTGCCCGTTCCAGGGATACTCTCTTCTTTCGACTACTCTGTTATAAAGCGTGTTACCGATAAGGCCAAGTGCGGCATATTCCCATTCGGCTTCGGTAGGCAGACGGTAATTGGGGAGCAGGATGCCATCTTCGAACCTAACGTTTCTTACTCCGGTACCGTTAGGGTTAAGGTCTGCTTTCCCTTTATTGACAAGGCCTTCATATTGCCCTGCAAGATAGGCTGCCGTATTAAAATTATTTTCATCTTTCTGATCCGGATCAAAGTCAAGGATTCCGGCCTGTATCAAAAGATTTTCATTGACCCTGTCGGTACGCCATGATGCGTAATCGTTAGCCTGTACCCAGTTAACGCCGACCACCGGATAGTGCTGGTAAGAGGGATGCCTGAAATAGGTTTGAACCAGCGGCTCGTTATAGGCCAGCCTGTCGCGCCAAACCAGTGTGTCGGGCAATGCTTTTTGAACAACGCCGGGATAATCTTCTCCATAAATACGGTTTAGCCAAAAAATGTATTCCCTGTAATCCAGGTTGCTTACTTCGGTCTGATCCATATAAAAACTGGAAACGGTAACTTTTCTGGGTTGGTTGTCCCATTCATAAAACGGGGTTTCTTCGGTTGCACCCATCGTAAAAGTCCCGCCTTCGACCAGGACAAGCCCCGGCCCTGTAATTTGTTCCGTGGCTTTGGCAACTTCAAATCCACCGTTTTCAGGGTTGTTGTATTCCCAGCCTGTAGCCTTTGACCTTTCATTGCTTTTGCAGGATGAGGCTAATACCGCTACACTTGCCAATCCAAGCAAAGCTAATACTAACTTATTGAATTTTAACATCTTGATTTTCTTTTTTTGTTGTACTAACGTGTTAATAACTAAAAGCCGGGCGATTTTATTGCCCTGATACGCATTCTTTTTTCCTGTTTATATAAGCAGAAGTTCCAGGCAAAAGATATTTCATGAGCCCCACCGGACGAGCCTCCTATATTAGATAAGGTAAAATCATAACTATAACCTATTCTTATATTATTAAATTGCAAACCCACCAGCGCAATAAAAGCATCGGGGTTGCTGAAATTATGCCTGAACCAGGCACCCACTACCAGAATGCTTTTACTAAAATAAAGCCCGGCATTCAATTGCTGAAAATTTTCTTGCTGCATGTAGAGCAGTTGCGGCTCCAAAATAAAATCACTGTTACTTTTGTTGCCAAGCCCCCCTTCGGTAAGGTTAACGGTTATCCCGCCATGCACCGTAAAGCGCATTGGGAGTTTAGCATTGCTGTTGTTGTAAAACGACAAGTTAGGTTGTGTCAGATGATGGACAGCAATTCCCACAAACCATTTATCGTAGTATGAAAGTATGGTCCCTGCCGAAAAGTCAAATACCGATACCTGATTATTATCGGGAGGGGTTTCATCAGTGGACGGGTTGATATTTCCTGTCGTGGGATCAATCTGGTCGGCAAAAATCAATTTATTCCAGTCAAGCTTCTCCATATAATATTTTGCTTCCACCCCAAAACTGATCAGAATAGGATCACTTACTTTCAATTTATAGGAATAGAATGCGGAAATGGAATTTCTGATCAGTGCTCCGCTGCCCTGTCTGTCGCTCATGGCCAGGATACCCACCCCACTGTTAATTTTCGGGATAGACATATCGTAGCTGGCGCCATAAGTAATGTAAGCTTTGGAAAGTGCAGGCCACTGGTTTCGGTAATTTAAAATAAGCCTGCCACATTGTGTGTTGCCTGCCAAAGCCGGGCTAAGGTATAACGGATTGGCATAAAACTGCGAAAATTCCGGATCCTGTGCAATGGAATACTGCCAGATTCCCAAAAACAGAAGAATAAAAACACTACGAAAAACTTTGCGCACTAACACGATTAATTGGGGTATTATTTTGCGGGTACAATTATACAACAAATTTTTATGATTGTTAAAAATAGGTTAATTTTTTAATTTAACAAAAAACCTTGTTTTCTTTGTAAAATAATAAAGCAACCAAGGCGTTATAATCTTTGTCAATAAGAATACAATAACAAAAGACTTATATTAAAAAGACCCCAAAAACGATGTAGATGTTGCATAAAAAAATTATTTTCTCATTTTTACTTTTAATTATCTGGTTTAGCGGCTATTCCATTTCATATCAATTTTCAGAAAAGATTACCTGGTCTGGCATTGAACAGATAAATGATAATCAAAACAACAAATTAACAAGGATGGCCTTCTGGGGAGGGCTGTACCATCAGGCTGACCCCGTGCCGCGTTTTGTTAAAGTTTATCCTATTCATACTGCGCAGGCCCGGCTGTCCGTCAGCTTAAAAAATATGATAACAGCCCCCCTGACGCAGGAAGAAATGGCTGCTGTCAGCGGATGGACGGAAATGGATACTTCGTTCACAAGCCATGTTTCACTGACGTTGATCAGGAAATCGCCGTATGCCCGTGTTAAAATTACGCCCGTAAGGTGGAACGAAAAGGATAAAGGTTACGAAAAGCTCTTATCGTTTGATGTTGAAATAGAGGTTGAAGACCTGGAACTGCATCAAACAATGCAATCGGCAGGCAAAACCAATTCGGTACTTGCCAAAGGTGATTGGTTTAAAGTAAAGATTGATAAAAGTGGCATTTTTAAAGTTACCTATCAGGAGTTACAGGAAATGGGTTTTGACGTAACGGGCAATCCGCACAACATTGCCGTTTTTGGAAACGGAGGGGGCGTTCTGCCTGAAAAGAATGATGCATTCAGATATGATGACCTGGTTGAGAACCCCATACTTGTGGTTGGCGAAGATGACGGGAAATTTGATCCTTCCGACTATATCTTGTTTTACGGTGAAGGCCCGGTGGTTTGGAAATACAACAAATTATCGTCTGCTTTTTTTCATCTCGACAATTATTATGATGATTTCTCCTATTATTTTATTACACTTAAATCAAGTCCTGCAAAACGAATTGTTAAAGCTTCGGTTCCGGATGGGCCTGTTGATGTTGAGGTAAATGATTTTATGGATTATGCCGATCACGAAGAGGACCTGGTAAACATTGCGGGAACGGGAAGGACATGGTATGGTGAGTTGTTTGATTTTAACTCGACTTATGAATTCAATTTTGATTTCCCCAATATAATCACCGGCCAACACGCATTCTTCCAGGCTGATTTTGCTTCCGTTTCCTCATCCCCCACACAGTTTCAGATTTATATAAACGGGTCGCTTCAGAAGACTTTGCCCATGCGCACCATACCGGTTAACAGTCCGTATCAGAAGGGAAAAGATACCGGAACCCAGTTTACTTTTTTACCTGCACAGGACCAACTTACCGTAAAACTGGTTTTTCAGCGCAGTTCCAACAATTCGGCAGCTTATCTGAATTATTTTGAACTGAATGTGATGCGTAAACTAAAAATGGCCGGGAGCCAGATGATGTTCCGCAAACCGTTGGATGAAACCGGGAAAATAAAATATACGTTAAGCAATGCCGGCAGTGATGTAACCATTTGGGATGTTACGGTTCCCGTAAACCCACGCAAAGTAAAAACACAGGTTTCGGGAAACGGATTGGTTTTTAGTGCTTCTTCCGATACTTTACGCCAGTTTATTGCTTTTAACGGAAATCAGTATTTCCAGTCCGTTTTTGTTGAAAAAGTGGAAAACCAAAACCTGCATGCGGTAAACAATGTGGATTATCTTATTGTTGCTTATCCTGATTTTTTAGAAGAAGCCCGGCGTTTGGCCCGGTTTCATGCGGATGAGGGCATGACATTTTTTATTGCAACCCCTCAGCAGATATATAACGAGTTCTCTTCGGGTTCACAGGATATATCGGCCATCAGAAACTTCGCCAAAAGACTTTATGACAATAGCGATGCAGGCAAAGAAATAAAATACCTGCTTCTTTTCGGGGATGCTTCTTACGACTACAAAGACAGGATAGATGACAATACAAATTATGTCCCTTGCTGGGAATCTGTCAATTCTTTAAATATTATCTATTCAGTGGCTTCGGATGATTATTACGGATACCTTGATGACGGGGAAGGCATATCGGATAATGACAATGTGGATATCGGTATTGGCCGCTTTGCGGTAATCAATGGCGAAGAAGCCAAAACAGCAGTTGATAAAGCCATCCATTATGGTACCAACACAAAAAAAACGATGGGCTCATGGAGGAACATGATTACTTTTCTCGCTGATGACGGCAACAATAACCTCCACCTCAAACATGCTGAGACTTTGTCGGATTATATTGAGGAAAATGATCCAATTTATAACATTAATAAAATATATGTTGATGCCTATCAACAAATTTCAACTCCTTCGGGCCAAAGGGCACCTGGTGTAAACAAAGCCGTCGGCGAACAGATTGAAAAGGGCACGCTGATTTTTAATTACAGCGGCCATGGCGGTGAAATCGGCCTGGGGCATGAGCGTTTTCTGGAAATAGCCGATATCAACTCCTGGGATAATTACGACAAGCTGCCCATTTTTATTACGGCTACCTGTGAGTTCAGCCGGTATGACGACCCTACAAGGGTTTCTGCGGGCGAACTGACGTTTTTGAGTGACCATGGCGGTGCCATCGCCATGTTTTCAACATCGCGTGCAACATTCGCCAGTGCCAACCTGGCCCTGAATTATGCAATTTACAATAACAATTTATTTTCCAAGGTTGACGGTGAGGATCCCTGTTTCGGTGATGTGATCCGCCGTGCAAAGATATTAGGTGGTGATAATGACAAAAAGTTTGTTTTGCTGGGTGATCCCGCGCTGAAACTCGCCTACACAGATTACAGGACCAAAACACTAAAGATCAATCAAAAAATAAGTGTCGAAGACGAGCCCGACACTTTGGGCGCCCTTTCCAAGGTCAGGGTTGAAGGGATAATAAATGACCAGCAGGGTAATCCTGTTGATTCTTATAACGGGATGCTTTATCCGGTAGTTTATGATAAATACTCCGAAATCACTACTTTGGGGGATGATAACCCGCCTTTTACCTTTAAGCTGAGGAAGAATATATTGTTCAATGGTAAAGCCACCATTAAAAACGGCACTTTTGATTTTGAATTTATTATTCCCAAAGATATTGCTTATAATTTCGGACAGGGACGCATCAGCTATTACCTGAATAATGATTCCCTGGATGGTTCGGGATATTATGAAGGGATTATCATCGGTGGATATGATGATGCAGCGAAAAAGGATGTTACCGGACCCGTGATCAATCTGTTTATGAATGATACAACTTTCAGATCCGGGGATATTACCGACCAAAATCCGGTATTGCTGGCTAAAGCCTGGGACGAAAGCGGGATCAATACCACCGGCAATGGAATCGGACACGATATTATTGCCACACTTGATGGGGACGATTCAAAGACCTATACATTGAACCAGTTTTACGAAGCCAACGAAAACAGTTATAACAGTGGCCGTATTACCTACCCGTTTAAAAACCTGAGCAGTGGTAAACATACACTCACACTGAAGGTTTGGGATATTTACAATAATTCGTCAACAGCACAACTTGACTTCGTGGTGAAACCTTCCGATGATATAACCATTGATAACCTGATGAATTATCCCAATCCGTTTTTAACCAGTACGAATTTTATATTCGATCATAACCAGTCGGGACAGGAACTGGATGTTAAAATAAATATTTATACCATAACCGGGGTATTGGTCAAAACAATAGAAACCAGGATACAACCGGAAGGCTTCAAATCACCGGCCATTGCCTGGGATGCTACAACAGACAATGGAAGCAAGGTAAGCCGTGGAATGTATATTTATCAGACGATTATCAGGAATCAAAACGGTAAAACTGCCGAGCAACGCAGGATTTTGATTTATAGCCGGTAATTTTTTTCAGGATCTGTCAAAATAATGTTGAACTTTGCACAACAATAATATGAAGCGGTTTTTACTCTATACCTATTTACTATTTGCCCCGCTGTGGATGCTGGGTCAAACAGTTGTGCCTGTCACCATCCGGTGGTCTGATGTGGAAACCATTCAAAGTTTCACCGGTCAGGACATCAATTATTATTCCTTTGAAGGCTCAACCAATATCATGAAATACGGCGCATTGCCTGTTTTTGCTGCTGAAGTTGACCTGCCGGCAGATCTTTTTCATTGTCAGGTCGAAGTCAGGATTCTGGATGCCGATACACTTTCTGTTGATGAATCTTTACGCCTGACCGATGCCGACCTGATGACGGACAGTGCTGCTTTTGATATTGAATATCACGGACGGAAGGCCATGATCTATGTTTTGCCGTTAATAAAGCTGAAATATGAGGGGAATGAAAGGATCATCAGGTTGAAAAGGTTTAACCTGTTGGTTGATTTTGTTCCGGCTGAACCTGAACGATCAGGAGTTTTGTCCCCGGTTGATTATGCTGAAACCTCGGTACTCAATACGGGAACCTGGTTCAGGATGGGGATTGTAAATGCCGGTGTACATAAATTAACTTATAATGACCTGGTTGAAATGGGAATTGACCCCTCACAGGTTGATCCGGAAAAAATCGGCATTTTCGGGAACTACAATGGAATGTTGCCCGAAGCCAATAATAAATATGCCCCGGATGACCTCCTGGAAAATTCCATTATTGTGACCGGCGAACCGGACGGACGATTCGACAAAGAAGATTACATCCTGTTTTATGCCAATGCGGCCCTGACATGGAAATACAATATTTTTACCGGACGATTCGATCATTATACCAACATTTATGCCGACACGGTTTACTATTTTTTCACTCCCGATATGGGGACGGACAAAAGGATTGCTGTTGAAGAAAATGCTTCATCCGATCCCACCGTAACCGTTCATTCATTTTATGATTACAAAGTTCATGAAAAGGAATTGGAAAACCTGATGTATTCGGGCAAAGAATGGTATGGTGAAAGCTTTGCCGGCGATACGACCGAAAGGACTTTTATTTTTAATTTTCCGGATATCGTAAAGAACCGACCGGTTTATTTACATATCGAAATGGCTGCACGCACTTTTATTGACTCTTATTTTGAGGTGTTTGCCAACGATAAGCGTGTTCTCGATTCGGTGAAGTTAAACCGGGTCAGCCCAAACAGTGCCAATTATGCCCTTGCTCAAACAAGGAAAACCACTTTTTTGACCGACAGCAGCCAAATCAGGATAAAAGTTAAATATTATTCCGAAGATCCCACCTCCATTGCCTGGTTGAATTTTATTGCACTCAATGCCGAAAGGGACTTAATATTCAGCGGGGGACAGATGAGTTTCAGGGATCCGCATATTTCCGCAGCGGGTAACATTACCCGTTTTGAAATTAGCGGAAATATTCAGAATGCCGGTGTTTGGGATATTTCAGATAACCATAACCCGAAAGAAGTTCAGTATGAAATAAGTAACAATATTCTTCAGTTTACCCAGCATACCGATTCATTAAAAGAATTTATCATTTTTGACGGTTCTGAATTTTACTCACCCGTTGAATACCTGCCGGTACCCAACCAGGATTTGCACAGTATCAGTCAATTGAACCTGATGATCATCAGCCCGGAAGTGTTTCTGCCACAGGCTGAAAGACTTGCCGCAATTCATCATACGCAGGACGGGTTACAACCCCTTGTTGTTACGCCACAACAGATATACAACGAATTTTCTTCCGGCACGCAAGACATCTCGGCGATCCGTAATTTTATGCGGATGCTTAGGACAAAAGGCGCTTTCGGCAGCCAACCCGGTTACCTCCTATTATTCGGCGATGCTTCTTTCGACTATAAATACCGGATTCCCGAAAACACAAATTTTGTCCCCACTTTTGAATCGAAAAATTCGTTGCGCGAAACCCAGTCGTTTGTAACGGATGATTATTTCGGATTGCTGGATGAAAATGAAGGCGCCGAAGCTTCAGGCAATCTGGATATCGGTATCGGAAGGTTTCCGGTAACTACTCCTGAACAAGCGAAAGCACTTGTGGATAAGGTAGAGCATTATATGTCGAAAAACCTGTCGGTTATGAGGGACTGGCGGACAAAACTGTGTTTTGTTGCCGATGACGGGGACAAAAACCTTCATTTAAAACAAGCCAAGAACCTGGTCAGCATTGCCGACACCCTCCATGCAGGGATCAATATCAATAAAATATTTTCAGATGCTTTTCCCAAAATAACCGTTCCCGGCGGAAAGCGTTTCCCCGAGGTGAACCAACGCATAAACAAACAGGTGGAATCCGGTTCGCTGATCATAAATTATACCGGACACGGCGGGTTGATAGGCTGGTCTGACGAATTGATCCTGGATGTACCGACAATACGTGCTTACAACAACTTTAACAATATGCCTTTATTTATCACAGCCACCTGTGAATTCAGCCGTTTTGACGATCCTGAGTTTGTGTCAGCCGGAGAGTATGTTATCCTGAATGAACACGGAGGGGGTATCGGATTGCTCACAACCACCCGTCTGGCCTATGCCCATGCCAATATCCAGGTCAATATGCGTGTATATAAAAACCTGCTGACCCGTGAGGACGGACAGCGGCCAAGGTTGGGCGATATTGTCAGGATGTCGAAAATCCCGTCAAACAAAAATTTCCTCAACTTTGTTTTGCTGGGCGATCCGGCCCTCAGGCTGGCCTATCCGGAATATGATATAAAAACCACTTCATTAACCAACAAGTCCACCGGGGTCAGTGCCGATACGGTACGTGCTTTGTCGTTGATCACCGTTAACGGGGAAGTGGTTGATGGCGATGGCAACAAGCTTGAAAATTTTAACGGCTATGTTTATCCTAAAGTGTTTGACAAACCATCCGTTTATACCACGCTGGGCAACGGCGATAGCTACCCTGCAGACTTTACCTTATCCGATAAAATTCTCTATGACGGGAAATCCACGGTCGTGAATGGCGAATTTCAGTTTACTTTCCTTGTCCCGCGCGATATTTCGTACAATTACGGTTTTGGAAAGATCAGTTATTATGCCGTGGATACAGCTAATTTTACAGATGCCTGGGGCGCTTATGACCGGTTGCTTATCGGCGGGTATGACGAAAGTGCAGGAAATGATGATGATGGGCCGGCCATCAACCTTTATTTAAATAACAAAAGTTTTGAATCGGGCGACATCGTATCATCGCGCCCGCTGCTTTTGGCCGAATTGCAGGATGATCAGGGAATTAATTTTACCGGGCACAGCCTGGGACGCGACATGACTTTGGTCATAGATGATGATTTTGCAAACACGATGGTCATGAACGATTATTTTAAGCTGGATGTGAATACCTACAAAAGCGGTAAATTATTGTATCAGTTCAACGGGCTGGCTAAAGGATGGCATACGCTTAAATTGAAAGCATGGGACCTTGAAAATAATCCCTCTGAAAAAACAATTGATTTTTTTGCAGATGAATCCGCTGATATATTATTGACCAACGTGATTAATTATCCAAACCCGTTTACCAATGAAACCCGGTTTGGTTTTACCAACAATAAAAGCGGGGAAATCCTCGAGGTGCAAATAAATATCTTTGATATTAACGGCAGGTTAATCCGAAGCCTCGAAAATAAAGTGAACACAGAATCGAATTATCGCAGTTCGATTAGCTGGGACGGAAGGGATTATAACGGGAGTCCGATACCTGCGGGATTCTATTCATACATCATCACCGTAACCGACCGTTTCGGCAACAAAACCACCCAACATCAAAAGCTGATAAAAATTAACGACTAATTTTTTATGACATACTAATACTTTATTTAATTCGTTAATTTTGCAAACCATTTTTTAAACCTGATTTATGAAATATAAAATTCTGTTGATTGGGGCGTTGGCCTCTGTTTTTATTAGCCTTAATGCCCATTATAATAATTTGAATGGCCAGTCCGGCGGGATCAATGTCATTACTACAGCAGTTCCTTTTTTAATGATTGGGCCGGATGCCCGTGCCGGCGGATTGGGTGACGGGGGGGTAGCTTCTTCGGCTGATGCCAATTCAATGCACTGGAACCCTGCCAAGTATGTCAGAGCTACCGAAAAACAGGGGTTTGCTATTTCCTATACGCCCTGGCTCAGGAACCTGGTGAACGACATTAACCTGGCCTATGTTTCTTATTTCAACCGGATTGACAGGATGAATGCCATCGGATTTTCGCTCACCTATTTTACGCTGGGGGAGATTCAGTTTACCGACCAGAATGGACAAAGCCTGGGCTATTTTAAACCCAATGAATTTTCTATTGATGGAACTTACTCCCGCCTTCTTTCCGATAATTTGTCGCTGGCCGTAGCCGGCCGGTTTATCTATTCAAACCTCACCGCAGGACAAAATGTGCAGGGGGTTCAAACAACGGCAGGCATATCCGTTGCGGCCGATATTGCCCTGTACTGGGAAAAAGATGTTGACTGGTTTAAAACCATGGATGCCCGGTTTGCCTGGGGGGTCAATATCTCAAATATCGGGAACAAGATTTCTTATACAGGATCCAATATCGCGCGGAATTTTATACCGACAAATTTCAGGTTCGGCCCTCGATTGACCCTTGATCTGGACGATTACAACTCGCTTTCATTTCAGTTGGATATCAATAAATTACTTGTTCCGACACCCCCAATATATCTCACTGATTCGTCAGGTAACCGGATTCCTGATCCGGGAAATTCCAATAAAAATGTAATCCTAAAAGGAATGGATCCGGATGTGGGGGTAATTCAGGGGATGATCCAGTCGTGGTATGATGCCCCGGGTGGCTTTTCCGAAGAACTCAGGGAGTTTAATCTGGCATTTGGTGCTGAATACTGGTACAATCACCTGTTTTCGGTCAGGGCCGGCTACTTTTGGGAAGACAAAACCAAGGGGGCGCGTCAATATGTGACCCTGGGTGTTGGTCTGAGGTACAATGTCTTTGGCCTTGATTTTTCCTATCTGATCCCTACATCAGGTGTTGAGAACCCCTTGCAAAATACACTTCGTTTTTCGTTGTTCTTTAACTTCGGGAATGCCAAAACGACTAAAACCACAACCCCCAATGGCTGATGATCGGCTTTAAGGTTGGTTTTGGTTACGATGTTCACCGTTTTGCTGAAAACCGGCCACTCATCCTGGGCGGGGTAGCCATACCCCACCCAAAAGGCCTTTTAGGCCATTCCGATGCAGATGTTTTGTTACATGCCATTGCCGATGCGCTGCTTGGTGCTGCCAATCTGGGTGATATCGGCATGATGTTCCCCGATGATGATCCTTCTTATAAAGACATAGCCAGTACCATCCTGATGGAAAAGGTGATGGAAATGATCTTAAACAAGGGTTATGGAGTAGGTAATCTGGATGCAACCGTCGTTTTGCAATCACCGAAGGTCAGTATTTACATCCCGGAAATGAAAAAGAAAATAGCCGGTTTGCTTAAAATTGATGAATCAGATATTTCCATAAAAGCCAAAACATCGGAAGGGATGGGTTTTGTAGGTAGGGAAGAAGGCGTTTCTGCCTATGCCACAGTCTTGATTTTTAAAGATCCTATTTTGTAAATTGAACCCATTATTTCGAATTATTTTTTTATTTATCCTCTAAAAGGAAAAATTGTTCTTATTAACCTATATTGCAGTTAATACTATAAAAAATCGAAAAAATCTTTTAATAACATAACTTATATAACCTATGAAATTTTCAAAAAATAATTTTTGTAAATCTTTATATAACACTATTTCAGGCAATTATATTTTATTGTTTTTCAATTAGTAAATGTAGTAGTAACCTTATATAAACATAAATTTGTTTATCACACATAGACGAAACTTCAATTATTTTTCTATAATTATTCGTACGTGTTTACCGGAAGTAATTTAGAGAAAAGTTTGTTTATCTTTTTTGAATCTTCTATGTCTATGTATATATTTAATTTTTGTGAAATAAATACTAAAGTTATTTTTGTGATTCTTTCATCTTTCAACTTTAAATATCGCTTTAGCGAACCTGGGCTATTTAATCTAAAAACAGTAAATATAGCATTTAAACCAAATAACTGTGCAGACATACTGAAATCTTTTTTTGAATCTGCAAATGCAAAATTTATTTTTTCCGGTAATGAATAAATTTTCTTATTTAACTCAAGTTTCGCAGTTCCAAAAGTACTATAAACACTGGCACTCCGAAAGCAGGATTTGAACATATTTTCTGTGCTAACAGCTATAGTTGCAATATCTTGCAGCAGTAATTCCAAATTCAACAAT
>CAJVWU010000066.1 GCA_913009755.1 uncultured Bacteroidia bacterium | reverse complement strand
TTTTGTCTCCAACTTTTACGGTATATAGATAAATACCTGAATCGAAATTAGAAACATTAACATTAAAGGTATGAACCAAAGCACCGCTTTGAACCTGGTCGGTATAAACTACCTGTCCAAGCATATTACTGACAGTTAGCCGGATGGCCTGGTTTGTTTTTCCTGTAACGAGGATCTTTGTGGTACCTGATGCTGGGTTGGGTTGGTTTTGGGAAACAGTAATTTTGTTAATATCTGCATGGGTTTCATTAGTCCCTTCAGGAAAAGGTATTAATATTGTAAATCCGTCAATATACCAGAAATTACAAGGTTGTGTATCGTCACCCGGAACGGTGAATTCTTCATAAACAAAAGGAATCTCACAAAATGTTGTATATCCCACAACCTCAGAAAAAATATAGTAAGGCTGACTTCCAAAAAACGCCTTGTTCCATGCCTGTGTAAATAACGTTACGTTATATACCCATGAATAATAATGGCCTTCAACATCGTATCCGATAACATAAATATTCGGCCTGTCATTTTGTTCGGCTGCATCAAGGTCGGAATCCAGCCAGGAAAAGAATAAGTAGCGACCGTTATAGGTCATTGAAACATAAGGTCGGTTGAATTGAACAATAGAACCTATGTTTCCCTGTAACCAGATATTGTCATACAATGCATCGGCATCCCATGTGTTACCGCCATCTTTCGAAAACACATTCCAGGTGGCCATTTGTCCGAAATAGGGATACCATGCATCTTCATAACCAATAGCAATAATACCTGTAATGTAAGGATTACCATTTTCATCAACAATCATATCCACCTGATACCCCATATTGTAACAGACCTCGTTTCTGTCGAAGCCCGTAGGATAACCGGCATTGATAATGGCCGAATCCGGGAAATAATCCTTAACGGACTCAATACCATCCTGCCCGCCAAGCTGAACCTGGACAGGATCGCTCCAGCTTTCACCGCCATCTGTTGTTTTTAACAGGACAGGATGGAACCCTGTATAAGGGACAGGATCGCTGACTGCATCAGTCATTACAAGGATATAACCTGTCTGTCCGTCATCGGCAAATGCGATCTTCATGTCGTTAATGCCATCAATGGTATCCATAAACGGCAGCAGTTCTTCTTCATAAACAATATCACCATTCTGCATTTCACCATGACCCACAATCAGATCCCCGGTATAATTGTAATGGGTTCCATTGTATTTATAATTTCCGTCAACATACCATGCTACAGCCTGTTTGGTGATATGGAAAGCATCGGGAATCAGCCTGTAATATCCATCACCGGATGTGAGGTTTGTTTGGGTTGGGTTTGCAGGATTTGTGTCGGAAAGCGCATTTATACCATAAGCATACCCCCCCCAATCGCCATTTGAATCGTCAGTGGTGCTTGTAAAATAGGTGTAAAAGGCACTATCAGGATTGGCATTGCCTTCAGGATTTAAAATCCCGCCCTGGGGGATTCTTCCTTCAGCCAGGCCCGAATCAGGTTCAAAAGGGGAATAAACCTGAACGTTGCTTGTCCATATTGTACCACCGTCAGTGGAAACATCGTAAGCAATGCGGCCATTGCTTTCCTGTTTTGTTTCATTCAGCATCGTGTGGGTAAAAACAACACTGTTTATTGTTGGATCAGCCCAAAGGTATGTTCTCGGACTACCATAATAGCCGTAAGTATTTCCGCTACTTCCGATTTTAATGAAAATCAAGTCCCTGCCATTTTGGGTGGTTTTGATCCTGTCATCAGTTTTGGTCCCAACTACTGTTGAAACAGCACCGGCAGGAGGCTCAATCAGCACCTCATCGTGTGGCTTATGAGTACTTACTGCTTTACGGGCATTTTGAGCCGAAATGCTGTGAGTTATTCCAATAACCAGGATAAAAAGTAAGATCTTTTTCATGGCAATAAATAATTTAATCAAACAATGGGCAAAGATTTTATTGAACCGATAAATATAATAAATTTCTAAGAAATTTCCAAATCATCCTTTTTTCAGGTTAAATTTTTATTTGAAAGATTTCTGCTTATTTTCAAAAAAATAAGGTAATAAGGTCAGGTTTATCTTTTACATTTCCAGCTACTAAGGTAATAAGGTTTTATGGCTCATACCAACCTGAGTGGAATCCTTCATCCAAAAACAAGTTCAACCGGGCAATCAGGTGGCTGGACCGTTGCGGCAGATAAGGTTTTTTGGAGTTTGTAAATAATTTTTTTTCTGTTTCTTTCATTCTTCATCTCCAAAAACCTTATCAAACATAATACCTTAGTAGCTCCCACAGTCCAACTACAATTCAACCCTGTCTGCGCCAGGCAGGCTTATTACCTTAATTATCCAGCGGATAAAATGATAATCGTCAAAACAGGAATTAGCCCTATCACTAACAAAAAAAACATCCTTCAATTAAAATTGAAGGATGTTTTTTAATGAATTGGTAAACTTCGGTTATTCAACCATCATTTTTTTGGTGGTGGTTTTGTCTCCAACTTTTACGGTATATAGATAAATACCTGAATCGAAATTAGAAACATTAACATTAAAGGTATGAACCAAAGCACCGCTTTGAACCTGGTCGGTATAAACTACCTGTCCAAGCATATTGCTAACAGTTAGCCGGATGGCCTGGTTTGTTTTTCCTGTAACGAGGATCTTTGTGGTACCTGATGCTGGGTTGGGTTGGTTTTGGGAAACAGCGACATCGTTTATTTCTGCTTTAATTTCATCGGTACCTAAAGGCATCTCTAAAGTATATCCGTCAATATACCAGAAATCGCAAGGTTCGGTTGGATCACCGGGAACGGTGAATTCCTCGTAAACAAAAGGAATTTCGCAATTCCAAACCTGATTACCTTCATCCAAATTGGCAAATACATATTGGGACTGGCTGCCATAAAATGCACGGTTCCATGCCTGTGTAAATAAAGTTACGTTTTGAACAATACCACTATAAGTATGATCTTCCACATCATAGCCTATGACATAGATGTTTGGCCTGTCGTTTTGTTCAGCCACATCCAGGTCTGAATCCAACCAGGAAAAGAACAGGTAATGTCCGTCATACGTAGATGAAACATAAGGACGATTGTATTGTTGAATGATATTTGTACCACTACCAAAGTCCCCTTCAAACCAAATAGGGTCATAAAGCGCATCGGCATTCCATGTTGTACCGCCGTCTTCCGAGTACAAATTCCATGTAGCCATCATCCCTTCATAAGGATAAATTCCTCGTGAACCAGGGTCGCCTGGAGTAATAATACCTGTAATGTAAGGATTGCCGTTTTCATCAACGATCAGATCAATAGAAAATCCCATTGAGTAATACACTTCATCCCTGTTAAATCCCTGCGGATAACCGGCATTGATGATAGCTGAATCGGGGAAGTAATTTTTAATGGATTCGATACCATCCACTCCGCCAAACTGAACATCAATGGGGTCGCTCCAGCTTTCACCGCCATCGGTGGTTTTCAGGAGAACAGGATGTGTATCTGTAAACGGAGTGGGATTGCTTCTTACATAACTTAAAACACAGATGTAACCCGTTTGTCCGTCTGCAGAAAAGGCAATTTTGTAATCATCAATAGTATCGTTTGCTTCAAGAAAACTGTATAGTTGTTCTACATAAACAATATCATTTCCATCGTCGTTTAGTTCGCCACGACCCAGTATCAGGTCACCGGAATAATCGTAATTGGTGCCACCAGCAGAAATATAATTTCCATCAACATACCAGGCAACACCCTGAGGTGTAATGGTAAAGGCATCCGGAATCAGCCTGTAATAACCGTCTTCCGTAGTCAGGTTGGTTTGCGTGGGGGTTGAAGGATCGGTTGCCGTAAGGGGGTTCACCCCGTAAGCATATCCGCCCCAGTTGGCATTTGAATTGTCAAGCGTACAAATAAAATAGGTATAAAAAGCATTTGCGGGATCGGTGTTCCCTTCAGGATTCAGGATACCGCCCTGGGGATAACGTCCTGCTGCCAGCGGATAACCTGTGCCCGGGTCGGGGCCTAACGGAGTGTAAACCTGAACATTGTCGGTCCAGTTTGTGCCGCCGTCAGTGGAAACATCATAGGCAATACGGCTGTTGCCTTCCATTTCGGTTCCGCCGAGCATCCTGTGCGTAAATACAACACTGTTGATCGTGGGATCGGCCCAAACATAGGTTCGCGGGTCACTGTAATACCCGTAAGCATTACCGGCACTCCCGATTTTGATAAAAGTAATATTCCTGCCATTTTGGGTGGTGGTGAAACTATCATCGGTTTCAGTGCCAACTACCGTTGAAACGGAACTGGCCGGAGGCTCCATCAGTACCTCATTGTTTAGCTTTTGAGCACTTACGGCTTTACGGGCATTTTGAGCCGAAATTGTGTAAGCCATCCCAAAAACCAGGATAAAAAGTAAGATTTTTTTCATGGTAATAATAATTTTAATTTAACAATTGGTTGAATTTTCTTTATGAAAAAGCAAATATAAATAATTCCTTTGGATATTATGTTCAATCCTTTTTTTTTATTCTGGAAAATAAACCAAAATCAGGCCATTTTTTGTTAAAAACTTAGTCGTAATAAAAAATCATGCTTTTTTAAAGATTCTAATTCCTTGAAAAAGATTCAGGTGAACAACGACATCTATAGCCGGGCATTGTTTTTTTCAGGTTATACCCTTTGTAATAAGGTTAATTTTGAAAAATTAAAGGTGGGGCAAAACAAAACTCCCGGAAGGATTCGGCAACTCCCGGGAGTTTTCCATTGCTTACATGCCGGGCGTCGTAAACAACGCACCTTATGCCTTGCCTATGCGCTCTTCTCTTTCATTGCAACGATGAAATCCCACACATAAAACACTGTGCCCGCAAAGAAAACAATACCGGTTACAAACCACACGGCAAACCATTCAATCTGGTGTATCTGTGCGGCTATATAACCCTGTCCCATTACCCTGGAAATAGAAATCTGCATAATTCCAACCACCTCCATTGCCAGTACCATCATGACCATCCCTATGTTCATAAGCCAGAAAGCCCAAGCCCATCTGTGTTTATCAGTAATGGTATCCTTAAAGTTTTCTTCACCCTTGCGACGTTCAACACTATAATAAATGAAAGCAATCAAGATAGCAGCAAACGCCCCGAAAAATGCCATGTGGCCATGGGCTGCCGTTACTTCGGTTCCATGCATCCAGTAATTGACAGAAAACCAGGTTTGGCTGCCGCCCAAAATAGTTAATCCGATAAAGGAACCTATAGTCCCGCCTATCAACCAATACAGAGCAGGTAAATTTTTAACTTTAATTTTCGTTTTTCTCGCATAGATTAATCCGTCAATCATCATAGCAACCGGCGGAATGGCTTCAAATACGCTGAATATGCTTCCAACCCATGTCCAGTAATGCGGTGTGCCTATCCAGAAATAATGATGTCCCATGCCCAGTATTCCGCTGGCAAGGATGAGGAAAAACTCGATATAAAACCAACGGTACATCCTTTCTTTTGGAATATTGAACAGTTTGATGATCAGGTAGCCGATAAACAGGGTCTCATACATTTCCCAGGTTGCTTCCACCCAATAATGGATGACCCACCAACGCAGATAATCCTGGACAACAAAATTCCTCAGATAGGGCATTCCCGGCAAATACATCAATATTGCAGCTATTGTGGTAATGAGCAGAAGCGTGTTTATCGGGCTCTTTTTTGGTGCCTTATGAAGTGTCTTGATGAGGTTATAAATCCATAAAAGCCCTGCCACGACAACCATCCAGTCGAAAACAGGGGCGGCCTCAACATATTCCAGTCCCTGGCCGTCGTAATAATGGAAGAAATAGCTGATAATAGCGCCAACACCCGCTGCGCAAAACACAATGAGTTGAATCATGGCAATCTTCCTGCTGTAGAGTTCCCTGCCTGCTTCTTCAACAAGTACATAATAGGTTGCGCCCATTATTGCCAGGAACATCCAGAAGATAAGCAGGTTAATATGGATACTTCGTGAGACATTAAACGGCATCCAGTTTAAGGCAAAATCGGGCCAAACATATTGGGCAACGGAAGCCAGGCCAAAAATGATTTGCAAAAAGAACAAAAGTACGGAAGCAGCAAAATAGTAATAGGCCACTTTTTGTGAACGAAATGTAAATATTTCCATTATTTTTCCTCCTTTAAATTATTTATAAATGTTGCAAGAGACTTCAATTGGTCATCAGTTAACTGATTTTTAAAAGCAGGCATTAGCATCCTTTTGCTCTCATATCCTGTTGCGACTTCACTGTCAGGAATAGAGGATGGATTTCCAATTTGTCTGACCAGCCAGTTAACGCCCCTGTTCCGTGCCGATTCATTTGACAGGTCGGGACCAATTGCACCTATGGTGTTTAATCCTTGTGCTTTAATTGTGTGGCAGGCTCCGCATTTCAGCTTATTAATCATCGAAACGGGGGAAATTGAACCTTCCGGCATCGTTTTCGATTCATTTTCTGACGAAAGAACTTCCGATCCCGGTGGCCATCCGTTTGTGTCAACCTTGCCAATCCAACTGAGGAATGCGATAAGGTCCTTAATGTTTTGATCTGTTAAATGCAGATCGGGCATAATGCGTTTATACTTGCCGGGCCATAATTCCCGGGTTATATCGGGGGGGTTTTTGAGTACTGCACGCACAAATCCTTCACCCCTTGTGTGGATGACCTTGGTAAGATCGGCGGCATAATAGGCACCATCGCCTAAGATAGTATGGCAATCCATACAGTTGTTGTCCTGGAAGACCCGTTTGCCGGCATCCACGGCATCGGTCACTTTTGGTTCATTCCGGGTTACATAATAATAAGACTGAACGGTAAGGACAAGAAAGACAACTATCATTACGACAGATGTCCAGACAAACCATCCTTTCGCGCGTTTCGCGTCCCTGGGTAATTCCATTTTAACCTCCTTTTTTAAAAAATTAATAGTTACACATTTATTTGCACTAAACCCCCGGATGAGAGGATTTAAATAATCAAATACGATATTACGATTTTTTTGATTTTTATTCTCACTGTGGATAATTGGAAGACAAATATAAATATTTTTCAACAGACATTATCTCCAACAGATGAAAATTCCATAATTCATGCTTCCCAAAGTGTTTTAACCGGCTTTTCCGGATTATTGTCTTGTGAAAAAGGAAAGGCCGAAAGCTGTAAAATACTTCAGGAAATACCCATTGTTAGGTATAGGATAATATCCGAAAGTGTCTTACTTTTGTATTTATAATTTAAAATAATAAGAAGATGCAAAATATAGGAATTTTTTACGGTTCAGACACCGGAAACACAGAAGATGCAGCCAAACAACTTCAACAAGAGTTTGGGGCAGACAAAGCACAAATCTTTGATGTTGCCAATGCAAAAGCAAGTGATATGGAACAATTCCCCAACCTGATCTTCGGTTCTTCCACTTGGGGAATGGGTGATTTGCAGGAGGATTTTGAAGAATTTATGTCAGAAATTAAATCTGCAAATCTTGAAGGAAAAAAAGTAGCTTTTTTTGGTTGTGGCGACGAGGAAGCTTATGCCGATTCGTTTGTGGATGCAATAGGCATAATCTATGAAGCGCTAAATGATAAAGGCTGTGAAGTTGTCGGGAAAATCTCAACTGAGGGTTATGAATATGATGAATCAAGGGCCGAGGTCGGCGGGCAATTTGTAGGATTGCCTTTGGATGATGATAACGAAAGTAATTTGACCGGCGATAGAATAAAAAGATGGGTGGAACAACTGAAGAAAGAGTTTGATTAAACAGAATGATCAAAGTGACAGCGAAAACGTGTAAGGTTTAACGGATAACATCATCCGTTTTTCTTAAAAACAACACGGCAATAATTCCAATAAACAGCAAGGAAGGGAAGTGAAAGACAAGCAAGAGTTATTAAAACAATTAATGATTTCGCTGAGTAAAAACGAAACGGAACAGGCCGATAAATTGATAGAGGCCTTTAAAAAGGATGTTCCTGAAATAACCGCCGAAGAAGTTACGGAAGTCGCTCAGAAACTGGAAGATGAAAAAGTATTTGCCAATGCGGAAATGCATGTTGATATTGAAAGGAAAATATTTGAGATAGTCAATAACAAAATTCCGCAACAGGATTTGGCTTCTTTTCCAAAAGGACACCCCATTCATACTTTTCTTGAGGAAAATAAACACATACGTGTGTTGGGTGAAAGAGCGGGACAACTGAAAGGGATGGAAAATAGTTTTACCGGTTTAAAAACGGACTGGATTCTTATCGCCAGGCAATTTGCAAGCCTCAACATCCATTATCTGAGAAAAGAAAATCAACTTTTTCCATTCCTTGAAAAGCATGGTTTTAACCATCCCAGTTCAATGATGTGGAGCCTGCACGATGAAATCAGAAGCCTCGCCAAAACTTTTTCAAAAGCAGTAAAAGAAAATGATGAAAAAACAGCGCAATATATTTTACCGGTGCTGCTTCGCGAAGCCGGTGAAATGACCGTCAAAGAAGAAAAAGTGCTTCTTCCTACCTCAGCCCGTCTGTTGACAGAAGATGAGTGGAAAGCCATACGTGAAGGGGAAGATGAAATAGGATATTGCCTGATTGATACACCGCCGATGTGGAACACGAACCGGGACCATCCGGGTCATCTTGAGCAGGCCGGGCAAGAACAAACCGTTGTGAATGTTGAACCGGTCCCTTTTTTTGCAAGCGATAAATCCCGGTCTCTTGTCGGAGGAATAAATTTAGAGGTAGGTACACTCACCCCTGACCAAATTAACATGCTATTTAAACATATACCTTTCGATGTTACTTATGTGGACGAATTTGATGAAGTGCGTTATTACAACAAAGGCGATGAAAGGATTTTTCCACGCAGCCCGGGTATTATCGGGCGTCAGATAAAATATTGCCATCCGCCTAAAAGTATGCATGTTGTCGAAAAAATTGTATCATCGTTTAAAAAAGGTGAAAAGAATGAGGCTGACTTTTGGGTTAATTTCAGTGGTAAATTGATTTATATTCAATATTTTGCAGTCCGTGACGAAGCCGGTAATTATAAAGGGGTTCTCGAAATAACTTACGACACCACGACAGCGAGAAGCCTCGAAAGCGAAAAACGATTATTGGATTGGGAATAATTACAAGAAATGACGTGCAGTGGCATAAAACAAAACACACACAAAACGGGGCAGAAATGATTGTGATTTGTCTTGGTTTGAACATTTCAACAGGCGTGCCGGCGGTGTGATGAATACTTGTTTCTTCCCTGCATAAAAAATACTTATGTTAAAAAAAAGATACGCTGTTTACCCTTGCTGCACACAGAAGTTGAACTTTATAGGGGGAAGCAGCTATGAAGCGTAGTAGTAGGCGTGGTTGTGGCAATGGCAAGCATTTTAGGGATGTACGCTGCAATCACCCCGTTTTTTTAGCTGTCCGTATTTCCTTGGTAAGGAGACCCATAAACGACAAACATCTATTTGACAATATCGTTACTTGCTGAAGTTATAACAAAAGAAACTCAGTTACTTCTGCTAAATACATGAGTTTACTCTTCCCCGCCCCGTTTTATTGATAAAAACACCTGCTTGTCCTTTAATGGAAAAGTCTGGAGTTCTATCGGGTTCACAAAACCGTCCAGGACAACATCTTTGCCTTTTGAACTTGTAATTGCATCTAAAACCGGCAATAAATGTGATAGGTGGGAACCTGAATGTCCGGTTATATTTGCAGAATCAATGCAATTGCATGTATTACCGGCACTTATAAAATCTGATACCTGTTATCGAATTTGGGGTTTAAGAAGTCCGAATGTAAGGGTAATTAAGCTTTTCTTTTCTGCGATAGAGGACAGATCAAAATATTTACTGATCTCCTCCGGAGCTATTAATTCTACCAGGTCTGAATTCAACTTAACGTCCATTTTGCTTTTTCCCCTCAAAAGAAAATTTAGCCAACAACTCCCGGTTTCCCGTTATCATTAATTCTGTTTCAATATCTTTGCAAACTCAAAGTCCGATCCATTTTGAAAAAACTTTACAAATACATGTTAACCTCCTTTCTGGGGCCTTTTGTGTTTACTTTTTTTGTGGCACTGTTTATTTTATTGCTCCAGTTTTTGTGGAAATACCTGGATGACCTGGTGGGTAAAGGACTGGAATGGCATATCATTGCACGGTTAATGTTTTATGCCTCCTCTACATTTGTACCGCTTGCCCTGCCCCTGGCCATCCTGCTTTCCTCGCTGATGACTTTTGGGAACCTGGGCGAACATTATGAACTGGTGGCCATTAAGGCAGCCGGGATATCGCTTCGAAAAGCCATGAGGCCCCTTGTTTTTCTGTCTGTTTTTTTAACTATCCTGGCATTCTTGTTTGCTAATTATGTGTTGCCCCTTGCCAACCTGAAATTCGGTTCGCTGCTTTATGATGTCAGGCAAAAAAAACTGGCTTTTAATTTGAATGAAGGGATGTTTAACAACAGCCTCGACAATTTTGTGATCTATATCGGTAAAAAAGACAAAGACAACAAAACCATTTACGACGTAAAGATCTATGACCATACAGCCCGGATGGGTGACACAAAAGTGATTACGGCAAAAAAAGGGATTGTGGAACTTTCGCCTGATCAAACAAAAGTTATTTTCACCCTTTTCAACGGCAGCCGCTATACCGAGATCACCGACCAGAGGAATTATCGTGTCACCCGGCCGTTTGAAATACTGCATTTCAAAAGGTTCGTCCGTACCTTTGACCTGACACAGTTCGATTTAAGCCGTACCAATGAAAATTTGTTTAAATCGCATTATTCCATGTTGAACATCAGGCAACTCAATCATTCTATTGATTCGTTGAGCAAACAACGTGAAAAAAGACTGGACTATTTCAAAAGAAAATTTCTGACACAATATCCCACAATAGCCCATGCTGACACCCTGACTGACAGCCTTAAGCAAGAACAGGCAAAAACTGTTAAAGATACAATAGCCCCCTATCATCTGGGCTATCCCCTGCTCAGTAATTTTAATAATGACACAAAGGCACAGATTTTAGAAACAGCTCAAAACCAGTCAAGAAATGCAAAAGACAACATTATTTTTTATAAAAATGAACTGTACAATAAAGAACAAATGATTGTAAAACATCAGGTTATCTGGCACAAAAAATTTAGTTTATCAATTGCCTGTCTCATATTTTTCTTTATCGGTGCGCCACTGGGTGCCATCATCCGTAAAGGCGGGTTAGGTTTTCCGGTTGTCATATCGGTATTGTTTTTTGTTTTGTACTATATCCTTTCAATAAGTGGTGAAAAAGCAGCCTCAACCGGGGAATGGAATATAATACTTGGCATGTGGATGTCCACAATTGTCGTCTTGCCCCTGGGTTTTTTCCTGACTTACAAAGCCACTACCGATGCGCCATTGCTTGACTACGACAGTTGGAAAAAATTCTTTGATAAGTTTGCATTTTTAAAGAAATTGAAATTAAAAAGCAAAAAGAAGTAACCATCGAACCGGGCAAAAAATATAGGCTGAACATCCTGGTGATTTGCAACAAGTCGCCCTGGCCGGCACTTGAAGGCGGGCCCATGGCCATGAACAATCTCATTGAAGGCCTCATCCGGGTAGGGCAGCATGTTAAGGTCCTTGCATTAAACACCAATAAATATTCGGTTAACCCGGATGACATCCCCGATGATTACCGAAGAAAAACCGGGATTGAACTGTCGTATATTGACCTTTCGGTGAAACCGGTTCCGGCTTTCCTTAATTTGTTCACTACCCGTTCATATCATGTCGAACGTTTTAAATCAAAAGACTTTGAAAAAAAATTAATTGATGTCCTGAATAGTACCCGTTTCGATATTATCCAGATTGAACTGCTTTACATGTCGCCTTATATTGAAACCATCCGGAAATATTCCAAGGCAAAGATCATTCTCCGTGCACATAATATTGAGCACCTGATTTGGATGCGCCTGGCGGAAACTGAAAAAAATCCGTTTAAAAAATTATACCTCCGGCATCTGGCTGAAACATTAAAGATCTATGAATTCCACATTTCAGGCCAATATGACGGTATTGTCCCCATCACTAAAAAAGATGCTGCTTTTTTTGAATCGGTGACCCAAACGCCTGTCCATCCCGTTTCTTTTGGAATTAAAATTGATCATTCCATTAAAAGAAATTCAGAAAATACAGAAAATGCTTTATTTCACATCGGGGCCATGAACTGGATGCCCAACGAAGAAGGCATCCGGTGGTTTTTGAACGAAGTATGGCCTTCGCTTCATAAACAACTGCCCGGAATAAAACTTTACCTGGCCGGAAGAAAGATGCCCAACTGGTTAGTTCAACTTAAAATTGATAATGTAATTGTTGAAGGCGAAGTACCCGATGCCGGAGAATTTATCCGTCCCAGGGCTATTTCCATTGCCCCGCTGCTTTCGGGAAGCGGAATCCGGGTTAAAATTATTGAGAGTATGTCGCTGGGAAAAACCGTCGTTTCCACATCCGTCGGGGCAGAAGGCATAAATTATACAGACAAAAAAAACATACTGATCGCCGATACGCCTGAAGAATTTACCAGTGCAATCGCTTACCTTTACAACAACCCCCGGTATGCAGAAGAAATGGGGCGAAATGCACGTGAACTGGTCAGGCAGGATCACGATATTGAAAAAATTATCGGGCAACTACTTGCCTTTTATCAAGAGATTTTGTGATTTTTGCGGCTTCTTATCAACAATAAAAAAATGAGGATATTTGTTTTACTTCCCCGCGTTCCTTATCCGCTTGAAAAAGGCGATAAGCTTAGGGCATTTAACCAGGTGAAGGAATTATCCAAAACAAATGAAATCATCCTTTGTGCCCTCAACCCGGTAAGAAAACTGGATAAACAAAAATCTTTCAGTGCGTTACAGCCTTATTGCCGTTCCATTAATTTTATTGATATCCCTTTTGCAGGCAGGCTTTGGAACATGATGCTTGCCCTGTTTAGCCGGCGACCGATCCAAACCGGATATTTTTACAACCATAAAGCTGCCAAAAAAATAAAAGCCCTCATCCGTCAATATGAACCCGGTCATCTTTATTGTCAGTTGGTACGTACTACCGAATACCTGAAAGACATCCCCGTTAAAAAAACACTGGACTACCAGGATGTGTTTTCACACGGCATGAAGCGGCGGCTGGATAAGTCACCCTTTTTTATGAGACAGATTTTCAGGATGGAATACAGGCGGTTGCAGGATTATGAAAAGAAAGTGTTTGACCTGTTCGATAACAAAACCATCATTTCCATCCCCGACCGTGACCTCATACCGCACAACAGGAACAAAGAAATTGTTGTAATACCAAACGGCGTTGACTATCAATTTTTTAAACCGCGTAAAACAGAAATTAAATTCGACCTGGTTTTTACCGGTAATATGGGTTATCCGCCCAATGTTGATGCAGCAGTGTTCCTTGCCAAAGAAATTATGCCCGGGGTATGGAAATTTAAACCGGATGTCAGGCTATTGCTGGCCGGGGCGAGTCCCGACCGGAAAATCCTGGCACTAAAATCAAATAAAATCAGAGTCACAGGATGGATGGATGACATTCGTGATGGCTATTCTTCGGCTAAAATATTTATCGCCCCCATGCGGATAGGCACAGGTTTGCAAAATAAATTGCTGGAAGCCATGGCAATGAAAATCCCATCCATTACCACTCCCCTGGCCAATGATGCCCTCCAGGCAAAAAACGGGAAAGAAATTCTGGTTGGGGAAACGGCTGATGAGTTGGCCGGACACATTCTCCGGTTACTTAACGATGATCTCCTTCATGAAGAAATTGCCGTCAACGGGTATGAATTTGTGAAAAATAAGTATAGCTGGGCTAAAGCCACTGAGAAGCTGAACAGGCTGATTAACCAAACCCCATAAAACGGACGATAATAAATCGTACTTTTGCAGGCCATGAAAAACATCCGCAACTTCTGCATAATTGCCCATATAGATCACGGTAAGAGCACTTTAGCTGACAGGCTCCTTGAATTTACGGGAACGGTCTCTGAACGTGACCTAAAAGAACAGGTACTGGATGACATGGAACTGGAACGCGAAAAAGGGATTACCATCAAGAGCCACGCAATCCAGATGGATTATCCGTTTGAAGGCGAACAATATGTACTGAACCTGATTGACACCCCCGGGCATGTTGATTTCAGCTATGAAGTTTCACGGTCCATTGCTGCCTGCGAAGGTGCTTTGCTGGTGGTGGATGCTACACAGGGTATTCAGGCACAAACCATTTCGAACCTTTACCTCGCCATTGAACACGACCTTGAGATCATCCCTGTTTTAAACAAAATGGATCTTGACAATGCCATGCCCGATGAAGTGAAAGACCAGATTGTGGATATGCTGGGATGTGATTACGAAGACATTATAGAAGCCAGCGGAAAAACCGGCTACGGTGTTGAACAAATCCTTGAAGCCGTCATTAAAAAAGTACCGTCACCCAAAGGCGATACCAATGCCCCGCTTCAAGCCCTGATCTTCGACTCGGTATTCAATTCTTTCAGGGGCATTATTGCTTATTTCAGGATATTTAACGGTGAGATCAGGAAAGGCGACCAGGTAAAATTTGTCAATACGGGTAAAGAATATGAAGCCAACGAAATTGGTGTACTGCGGTTAGACCGGGAACCGCGAAGTGTCCTCTCTACCGGTGATGTGGGATACATCATTTCAGGAATAAAAGCCTCAAAAGAGGTGAAAGTGGGCGACACCGTGACCCATGTTGAAAATCCGTGTGACAAGGCCATTGAAGGATTTGAAGATGTTAAACCCATGGTGTTTGCGGGCATTTATCCCATTGACCCGGATGAATATGAAGAGTTACGCAGCTCGATGGAAAAATTACAACTGAACGATGCTTCCCTCACCTGGGAGCCCGAATCTTCGGCGGCGCTCGGCTTTGGCTTTCGTTGTGGTTTCCTGGGACTGTTGCACATGGAGATCATCCAGGAAAGGCTCGACCGTGAGTTCAACATGAATGTGATTACCACCATGCCCAATGTTTCTTACCGGGTTGTAACCAATAAAAAAGAAATTATCGAAGTCCATAATCCTTCGGGGCTTCCCGAACAAAAATACATTGACCACATCGAAGAACCTTTTATCAAGGCACAGATCATCACCCGCACCGAATATATCGGGTCCATCATCAAGCTCTGTCTCGACAAACGGGGCGAGCTGAAAAACCAGGTCTATCTGACCACCAGCCGGGTAGAAATCACCGTTGACATGCCGCTTGGAGAAATTGTTTTTGATTTTTATGACAAATTAAAGAGTATCTCAAAAGGTTATGCCTCATTCGATTACCATATTACCGGTTACAAACCGGCCAAGCTTATCAAGCTCGATATTTTGCTGAACGGCGAATCGGTGGACGCCCTTTCCACATTGTTGCACCAGGATAATGCTTATGATTTCGGCCGGAAGATGTGTGTGAAACTGAAAGAACTGATCCCCCGGCAACAATTCGACATTGCCATCCAGGCTGCCATCGGGGCAAAGATCATTGCCCGCGAAACGGTGAAAGCCGTGCGTAAAGATGTTACGGCCAAATGTTATGGCGGCGACATTACCCGGAAACGCAAACTCCTGGAAAAACAGAAAAAAGGTAAAAAACGGATGCGGAAAGTCGGCAATGTGGAAGTCCCCCAAAAAGCTTTTCTTGTTGTTTTAAGATTGAATGATTAATGAGTTCTCAGTTCTCAGTTCTCAGTTTTCAGTTTGTAGCTCTAAGTTTCCCGGTCCGATAACTTCGGGGCAAGTTAACGGGGCATCCTTTCACCCTTTCACCCTTTCACCTCTCCATCATTTCAACTATCCGTTGATAAGGCTGATGAGTTCGGATAAAACTTTTTTGACCTGTTCGCCGGTCTGCATATTTTTCAGGGAATACAACCCTGTTTTCATTTCTTCTTCACCAGGCAGCAGAACATACTGCACTGCTTTTTTGTTGGCATACTGCATTTGTTTTTTCATCTTTGCAGCATCGGGGAAGAGTTCGGCACTGATCCCGGAATTTTGAAGTATTTCGAGTAACTGCAAGGCAAAAGCGCTTTCTTTTTTCCCAAAATTGACCAGCATAACCTGCGTAACAGCTTTTTGGTGATCAGGGAAAATATTCAGCTCGTTCAATACATCATAAATGCGGTCGGCACCAAAGGAAACACCGACCCCCGAAACATCAGGCAAACCGAATATTCCGGTAAGGTCATCATAACGTCCTCCGCCACAAAGGCTTCCAATATTGACATCTTTTGCCAGTACTTCGATGATTGTCCCTGTATAATAATTCAGCCCGCGGGCCAGCGCCTGGTCAATTTCCACATCGGCGCTGATATCCAGTATCTTTATTAAATCTATAATTTCCTGCAATTCGTCAACGCCCTGCGAACCGGCACTTGTTATCCCGATGAGTTCTTTCAGGCAGTTGAGACGTTTTTGATTATCACCTCCCAGATTGATAATCGGTTCCAGCATGGTAATGGTTTCTTCCGAAAGGCCACGTTGTCGTAATTCTTCATAAACTTTTTCAACACCGATTTTATCAATTTTATCAATGGTTGTGGTAATATCCGTTATTTTTTCGGGGGCATTGATCACTTCGGCAATGCCCGTTAAGATTTTACGGTTGTTCAGTTTAATGACAACATCAATTTTCAGTTGCTTAAAAATATCATCAATCATACGGATCAATTCCACTTCATTCAGTAATGAACCGGAACCAATTACATCCACATCACATTGATAAAATTCGCGATAGCGGCCTTTTTGCGGTCGGTCAGCCCGCCAAACGGGCTGTATCTGATAACGCTTGAACGGAAAGACAATAGAATTGCGGTGTTGCACCACATATCTTGCAAAGGGTACCGTAAGGTCATACCGCAATCCCTTTTCTGAGATGGCTGCAGTTACCTTATTGATATTGCCTGCATCAATATCCTTTTTGCTGATCTTTTTCAAATAATCGCCTGAGTTCACTATTTTAAACAGCAGGCGGTCACCTTCCTCGCCATATTTTCCCATAAGGGTTGAAAGGTTTTCCATGGCCGGCGTTTCGATGTTCTGATAGCTGTAATGTTGAAAAACAGCCCGAATGGTATCGAAAATATAATTCCTCTTCACCATTTCTTCCGGTGAAAAGTCGCGTGTGCCTTTTGGAATGGAGGGTTTCTGAGCCATAATATATATCAGATTGTCGGGCATTCAATTGCCGGTGGCAAAAATAAGAAATCGGTACAACAAAGCCATTTCCTGTTAAAAATGGAATTCCGAATAACTTTCGCGCATTTCAACCGGATAATTGCCTTTGTAAACATTACCGAGATAACCGTCAATGGCGATCAGGTCTCCGGTATGGAATTCATATTCGTTCAGGAAGCAACATTTTTCATCGTCATGCACAACCAGGCTTGTGCAGTTAACTACAGCGGTTTTTCCCAACCTCACAGCAGTGACGGCGGCATGTGAAGTGGCCCCGCCTTTGGCGGTCAGCAGCCCATCGGTATCAAATATCATTCCGATATCGTCGGGAACGGTATCAGGCCTGACCAGAATAACGGCATCATTTTTATATTTGCTCCTGATCATCCCAATATCACTTTCATTAAAAGCCACCCTGCCGTTCATGGCACCGCCGCCAATACCGATCCCTCTTCCGCAAAGGGTCATTTTATCCATAGACAACACAAAAACATTCAATGCCTGATGGCGTGCCATATCCAGGTCCCTGATCTGGAGAATAAACAAGTCTTCCGGTTTATCCGATTCAAACGTAAATTCAATTTCCTGAGGTGCATAATCAAAATCTTCGGTAAGTTGTGTAGCTATTGATTTTAACCTTTTATAAATCTGAGGATATAATTCTTCCAGTGAAGAAATATCTTCGTTATCGTTTATTTTCTGGCTTTTGCTTACCGGAAAGGGCTTAACCAGGCCGGCAACAATATCTTCTCCCTGGCTGCAAAGGGTAAAGTCACCATACAAATGCACACCCTGTTGTTTCTTTTTTGGGTTTTGCGTAAAGATTACGCCCGTTCCGGATAATTTTCCCAGGTTGCCAAAAACCATCCTTTGAATAATCACGGCAGTACCCCATTCAACGGCAATGCGCAGATGTTCGCGATAAACCTGTGCCCTTTTGGATGACCAGGAGGCAAAAACAAGATTTATTACCGCCATGAGCTGTTTGAACAGGTCCTGTTCAAATTTAATGCCATTATCATGCAACAATTGTTTGTATGCCATAGCTATTTCTTTCATGTCCCCGGGCGAAAAGTCCATTTTCTGGCTGACATGATATTTACTTTTAAAACGGGTAATTTCTTTATCGAACACATCCCTGTCAAGGCCAAAAGCCATACCCCAGCTTTGCAGCAACCGCCTGTATGAATCCCAGGCTGACCAGGCAAATTCTTTTTTCCTGCCCAGGTTTTCGGTAACCATGTCGTTCATCCCCACATTTAAAAAGGTATCCATGGCGCCGGGCATGGAAAGTGCTGCTCCCGACCTGACCGATAAAAGCAGAGGGTTTTGAGGGTTTCCATATTGCCTGCCCGAGTTTTTTTCGATAAGACGCAAATGGGAACGGATAAGATTGTACATCTCTTTTTTCAATTCTTCATGTGCGTTGATGGTTTCATTACGCCGGAAGACCTCAGTGGTCACGACAAACCCGGGGGGGATTGGAAAACCGGCGACCCTGAGATTTTTCAGGTGGTAAGCTTTCGATCCGAGATACACCTGGTTGTCAACCAAAGGATTGGGCAATCTCAGACGGGTGATGACCAGATCGGAATTATAGGACATGATCTCATTGATCATTTTAGGTGGCAGGTTATCAGCCATTTTGCCAAGGGATTCAAGTATCCCCGCCACAAAATTGTCGAGTGGTTGTATCAAAAAACCGTCTGCAATCACCTCACGGTAAAACGTCTCCGATATACGGTTGACCAGTTCTACCTTTTCATTTTCCGATAATTTGTTTCCGTGGCCAAAAAGCTGTGGGATAACAATTTGAAGGGGAATTTCATAAGTCTTTAAAAAATGTTTGATGATGATGCGTTTGATGTCTTCGGCAATAAACTGAAAGATGTTGATGTACTGATCGAAGGAAAAACTTTTGGACTGCAGGCTGAATTTAAGCATCAGCAAATTGGCCTTAAAACTCTGATTGGTTATTCCGTCCAGTTCGAGACCTTCCCTGAAATATTCAAGAATTTCATAAATGTCGCTGAGGGTTTTGGCCGAAATATAATTCAGGTTGGTACGGGCCACGACCTTTTCCATGAGCCGGGTTGCCACATTCTCGAGCCGGAAAGTAAGCCCCAGCGCTTCGAATTTGGGCTCGCGATAAACCCCGTACATTGAGGGTATGCCGATGGCGATATGCCGCTTATGATAAATGTTTTCCCAACTTTGACTGGGCCTGGGGTTAAAAATGATCTTTTTCAACCGGTTCATGAATGAATAGATCAGTTTGAGCGATTTTTCAAAGTCATCATTTTCGAGGGCTGTCCCCAGTTTCTTGATTTCGTGGTCTTCAATAAAGGAATAACGCCTGAGCAATTGAGTAATATCAACGGTTTCAAACGAGTATTTCTCTTTGAGAAAAGCAAACAACCTTCGTATGTCGCGTAAACGTTCCATATCGCGTTGGTTGCCATCCTTAACTTTACGGAGGACCTCCTCAAAATCATCTTCATTCAGCCTGATCAGTTCATCGGGTGTACTGCCCGAAATTTTACACATTTCAAGCACCATCTTATGGATGGGGGCAAACCATTCGCTTTTTTTATCAATTGACTGATAAACATTTTTCGGCAGTGCGCCTTTCAGCGCCTCAAGTTTTCCATCGTACCAAAACCTGAAAACTTTGAATGTCAGGTCAATCAACGTATTGTTGCTTTCGGTATGCACCTGTTTGCGCAAAAAATGCACCAGCTTATCCTTGCGATGTGCAATTTCGTCAATGGTTGTTGTCACTTTCCTGATTTCCCCTTCGGCGCCAATTTCATTGAAGTAAACCGGGAATATCCGTGTCAGTTGTTTTACCTTTTTATAAAAAGGGGCAATATTTGAATTGAGTATCTTGGTAATATCGCGCTGGAAGAGGTCAGTGTCGCTAATGAAAATGCCACCCAGTTGAAGGTTGACAATAAGGGTGGACAACAGGCGCTCCATTTCCGAACCCGAATATTCGATCAGTTCGAGCCAGACCCTGATGTTTTTAATGTGGTTGGGGTTGACCGAGAGCTGCCAGTTTTCGTTAACATAAACTATGCCAGGGGTTTCAAATCCAAAATTGATGAGTTTATTTTCAAAATAATAGATCAGCGTATGCTCGCCATTTTCCTTTGAAATGTCAATGGCTTTCCTGCCAACGGTGAGCAACATATCCAATACCGAGGAGCCATATTCGCTCCGCAGTTCTTCGGAAAAATCAAATATCCGGTCAATAAAAGTTTTTAATTCTTTAGGATCAATTTCGTCAATCGTTTGTACCAGCATATTGTTGAGCTTCCAGATGAGGCGTTCACGCCATTGCTCCATACCGTCAAGGTGCATCAGGTAAAAAATGAAATAGAACTTACCGATGAACGAAATGAAAAGGTCAACCGTTTGGGCAAACCATTCGGCCACTTCATCAAAATCGGGCATGGTATCCACAAGTTTTTGCCAGGTGTCAAGCGTTTTAAGCTGATTGCGTAAAGATTGGAACCAGGGTTTTCCTATTCTTTTGATAACTTTTCCCGTATCAACGGCGAGGATCTCTTTTTTTTCTTCCAGCCAGATTTCAACGGCTGTACCCTTTTCCCAAAAACGGATATTCTCTTCATAAATAGTCCGTGTAATCTTAAATAACAGGCCGGAAAAGGTTTCCGTAACAGCCAATTCGTTCAGATATCTTTTAAAATATTTTAAGGAAAGTACAAAGCTGTGCGGGTCTTTTCCAAGGCCTTGCTGAACCGTATCGCAATTGTATTTTATCAAATCATTGTAATCTTCTTTCTCGCGTACCAGTTTTTGGGTAAATTCAAGCAATGTCCTGATGATCATTACATGAAGATCGGTTTCGCTGTCTGAAAGCAACAAAGTACGCATCATTTTAAGCGGAATAAGAAAAGCCTTGCCCGAGCCGTCACAACCAATATAAAACCAATAATCGGTCAACAGGATACTGCGTAGCTCTTCAGCAACAAATTTTTTATTTGAAAACGGATGCTGAAACTCGATAATGCAATCGTTTGCACGTTTATGTATCCCGAAATATTTTATTGACAAGTCTATAAACCTCTGGTACTCAGGCAATATTTTTATATCTTTATAACGGGTTTCCGCCAGGTTGGCTTCAAGGGCTTTCGATATCAATTTTTCTTTCATGAAAGATTTTATTCTGGTTTTGCAAAAACTTTTTTATTATACTTTTGAACACTGAAAAAATATGACCTTACAAAGATAAGGTATTGGTAAAATGAAAAATGATTGTTTAACTTAAAGTTCAAAACGATGACAAAGATTAAGATAGGAATTAACGGTTTCGGACGGATCGGCAGAAATGTATTCAAGCTGATCCTGGAAAGAGATAATCTGGAGGTTGTGGGCATCAATGACCTGACCGACACAAAAACCCTTGCACATTTGCTTAAATATGATTCCACACAGGGAAGGTTCAACGGGACGGTTACGCACAATGATAGCGCTATTGTGGTCAACGGAAAAGCATTTCAGGTGTTTGCCGAGCGGATGCCCATGGACATTAAATGGGACCCTTCACCGGATATTGTCATTGAATCAACCGGTATTTTCCGCCAGCGCGAAAGCAACAAAGGCGGCTATGGCGACCACCTGAAAAACGGCGCCAAAAAAGTAGTGCTGACGGTACCGGCCAAAGATGAAATTGATAGGATGATCGTGCTGGGGGTGAACGACAATGAGCTCCGCGATGAAGACCAGTGTGTTTCAAATGCTTCCTGCACAACCAACTGCCTTGCGCCCATTGCCAAGGTGCTGAATGACCGTTTTGGTATTGAGAACGGATTTATGACCACTATACATTCATACACCAACGACCAGCGCATTCTGGATGCACCCCACCCCGACCTGAGAAGGGCCCGTTCGGCAGCCGTGTCGCAGATACCTACCACAACAGGCGCTGCCAAAGCTGTTGGTAAGATCATCCCCGACCTTGAAGGCAAACTGGACGGTCTTGCCATCCGCGTGCCCACACCCACCGGCTCGCTGGTTGACCTGGTGGCAAATCTGAAAACGGAAGCCACAAAAGATGAGATAAAAGCGGCCATGAAAGAAGCTGCTGAGGGACCGATGAAAGGCATCCTGGAATATATGGAAGACCCAATCGTTTCGGTGGATGTTATCCACAACACCCATTCATCAATATTTGATGCCACCAGCATAATGGTCCAGGGCAAAACCGTAAAAGTGCTTTCCTGGTACGACAACGAATGGGGCTACTCATCACGGGTGGTAGACCTGATTGAAAAACTGATCTTTTAAAAAGCACAAAATTTTTCGAAAAAGTATGCAGGGGTCCTGTACCTCCACTGAAATTGGTATTAACCCATGAGTCCACTCTAAAAAGCATCAATATTTTATCTACTGTAGGCTGCCGTATTTGACGTCAAGCTTGAAGGGTGTGCAAATATCGAAAATATAAACACTTCAATAAGTTTATGGGTTGCAGAAACAA
>CAJVWU010000065.1 GCA_913009755.1 uncultured Bacteroidia bacterium | reverse complement strand
GGTCGGTATCCGAATTTTTCTGGGGGACCATATCCATGTGCCCCTGCAAAATGATGCCTTTACGGTTTTCCATGCCTGCTGTGGCCGGCTTTTTGATGATCACATTCCCGATGTCATCAACGAGGGTTTCCAGGCCAAGGCCTTCACCATACTTTTTTAAAAATGCCCTTACTTTTTCTTCCTTTTTGGAAGGGCGCGGGATTTGTGTCAGCTCATAGAAATTTTTCCACAGGCTTTCGGGTTTCAGTTTTAAAATGTCTTTGCTCATTTTTAATAATATTTATTAATTCATTTACATCTATTTTATGCCCGGTTAATTATTTTAGCTTATTTCCAATATTCGGCATTTGCAGGCCATACCCTTTCTTTTTGTCTTCCATTTTCAACAAAAAGGCGAAAAGTACCGATAAGATGGACAGCGTCAGAAACAGAAGCATATCATAAAAATAATTATATCGTAAATTCAGTTTGCCTTTATTAACGATTTTGTAAGCATTTTGCTCACCGGCCTTAATAACTGCTTTTAAAGCCACTTTCTTATCCCCGGAAAAATCAATGTTTGAAATACGTTGCAAAACCCCGGCGTAAATCTCATTTTCAAATTTCTTTCTGTCCGTATTTTCAACAGGAACCGGTTCATAAGACGTATATTGAACAATGGAGTCAACTGCACTTCCCGTAGCTTTATCAATGGCCCTGTCAATCTCTTTTGTTGTAAAGGAATGATCTTTCAGCGTTTTGGTAAATGCTTTTTCAATACCACCTTTTATTACTAATTTGTTGGGTGAAACATCCGGGTTGGTAGAATTTAAAACGATACCCAAAATCAACGGGATAAACAATAAACCGATATTCTGAATCCAAAAAATTACGGCATAGGCCGTACCCAATTGTTTTTCGGGAATAATTTTCGGGACCGAAGGCCACATGGCAGAAGGCACCAGTGAAAAACCGACTCCGAGAATGATTACCATAACAGCAGCTACCCACCATAAGGTTAGCGAAGGAATGGCGAGAACACCATGTACCAAAACCAAAATAAAGGATCCGATGATCATAATGGTTGCCCCTTTGCCATACTTATCATAAACGCCTCCGAACAACGGTGTAAGAATGATGGTCCCGAAAGGCAACAAACTGGGTATTAATCCGGCAAGATAAGGACTTACATTGTATTTGTTGATCATCAGGTCGGTGGCATAAAACAAAAACGGGAATACTGCCGAATAAAACAACACGCACAAAATGGCGATATACCAGAAGCCCAGATTGCTAATGATCGATATGATATCTTTAATTTTGAATTCGTCTTCATCAGTGGCCGCCTCCACTTCTCCTTCCGATTTATCCAGCTTAATATCAATAACTGAGAAAAGAATAAATGAAAGAACACCTAACAACATTACGATCAATGCAAACAGAATAGGTGCTTTAACGGTGAAATTTATTGCCAATGGCAATGAAATGGCCAGTGCCAGCAATGTTCCCAAACGGGCAATGGACATCTGCATTCCCATGGCAAGTGCCATTTCCTTTCCTTTGAACCAACGAACCACTGCTTTTGAAATGGTAATTCCGATGGCTTCGGTGCCAACCCCGAAAATGGCAAAACCAAGGGATGACAACAAAACCTGTGTCTTCATTGCTCCCAGTAAGGGTATATTGACGACCGACCCTTCGGGGAATTGGTGCGACACCGCCCAGTAATTTAAGGCCGTACCGGCAAACATGACCAAAGTAGCTCCAAGTCCTGTTTTTCTTATCCCTAATTTATCAAGGATAAAACCACTGAAAATAAGCATAAACAGAAAAACATTAAACCAGGCATAGGCAGAAGTGTAAGTTCCGAAATCCTCGCTGTTCCAACCGAGAATACTTTCCAGCATGGGCTTAATGGAGGAAAGGGCATAGTTAAAATAATAGGCGCCGAAAATGGAAAAGGAAGCCAGAATTAATGCTATCCAGCGGACCTTTGTGGATTCCCTTAACGATTTTTTTATTGCTTCTGTCATGATTTCTTTAATTTATTAAAATAAAAGTGCGAATGTAAAACAATTTGGCGAAGGTTTAAAACGTGGGCATTATTTAAAAAGATGAACCAGTTTTTTTGTTTCAAAAAACGGCTCCTGAAAGTATTCGGATAACCGGTAAACTTTCTTGTTAAATCCTTTTACCATCCGGAGTTCCGCCTTCAAATCCCCGCCTTTCAGGTATAAAATCCCGTTGGGGATGGCATTGAATGATTTACGGTGAAATTTGTATCCTGTCCATTTTACCATATCGGGCAGGGCGGTAACGGCGCGGCTGACAATAAAATCAAAGGAGCGGTCAACCTGTTCCATCCTGATCTGTCCGGATTCCACATTTTTCAGGCCGAGTTTTAAGATCACTTCATTGACCACTTTGATCTTCTTCCCGGTTGAATCAACAAGGAAAAAGCTGACATCGGGAAACAAGATAGCCAGCGGGATTCCCGGAAAACCGCCACCGGTCCCGGCATCCATCACTTCGGTAAAAGCTTTGAACTGCACCACCCTGGCAATAGCCATTGAATGTAATACGTGATGGAGGTAAAAGTTGTTCATGTCCTTGCGTGAAATCACGTTGATGCGTGCATTCCAGTAGGTGTACAGTTCCCCCAGTTCAATAAACCGCTCTTTTTGCCGGGAATTTAGTGCCGGGAAATATTTAGAGATAATTTCTGCGCCCATCTGAATTCGTCGAATTGGTAAAAATAAGGAAAACCGGGCAACCTTCCAGAGTCTGCGACAGCGGTCCTGGAAGAGTTGCATGTTTTAAATTTAAAATTATCGGTTTAAACAATAATCAGACACTTTCAGGTTTCGGTACCAGACTCTTCCAGATGCAAGCACGCTGGAAGGTCTTTGGGTTTACTTTAACAATCTTTTGTTTAAAAATCCGTTCTCACAAAAACACGGTATAAACCATTGCATTTATTTTTGCCACAAAGTTGAAAATATTGAAAAGAATTTCCCTTTTGTTGCTACTGTTCACTTTTTCTGTCGGTTTTCTTTCTGCGCAAAGCAGGATGATCACTGAACAATACATTGAGCAATACAAAGATGTGGCCATTAAAAAGATGAAAGAATACCATATTCCGGCATCCATAACCCTGGCCCAGGGCATCCTTGAATCGGGAAGCGGAAATAGCAAACTGGCCCGCAAGGCCAACAATCATTTCGGTATAAAATGTCACCAGGACTGGCACGGTAAAAGATTTTTTATGGACGATGATGAAAAACATGAATGTTTTAGAAAATACCACAATCCGGCTGAATCCTACCGCGACCACTCCTTGTTCTTAACTCAGAAAGGACGTTATTCATTCCTGTTCGGTTACGACATAACCGATTATAAAAGCTGGGCTTACGGATTGAAAAAAGCAGGTTATGCCACCAATCCAAAATACCCCAAACTCCTGATTGGTATCATCGAACGATATAACCTTGCTCAATATGACACAGGCATAAAGAGTAAAAAAAGGAAAAACAAAACTAAAGAAACAGAATCAGGGATTTCAGCAACCGTTTTCCCCGATCTTTCAATCCTGAAACCCGTAGCCACTTCAGCCGGTGGGAGGGACATATTTGAAAACAACGGTGTCCGGTTTACGATTGCCCAAAAAGGAGATACCTATAATAAACTGGCAGAAGAATTTGACATCTATTCGTGGCAGTTATTCAAATACAACGATACTCATAAAGGGCACAAAGTACATGAAGGAGAACCGGTATATCTTGGGAAGAAAAGAAAAAAAGCAGCAAAAAAATACGAAATCCACATTGTTCAACAAGGGGAATCGCTGTGGAATATTTCGCAGGTATATGGTATCCGCCTGAGCCGGTTGATGAAAATGAATGATCTGCTGATTGACAAAAACCTGCCTGTTGGCACTTCCATGAGGTTGAGATAATCTTCACCGCCGTTGAAGCCTTCACCAACGGCTATTGAATAAATTTTATGGCTTAAGTTGATGGTGGACACCAACAACGGAAACCATATTCCGGTTGATATCCGTTTAAAAGTCAGATGACTAGCTCTGCAAGGTGATTAACTGATCTTTTAAAGCATTAATCCTTGCTTCTGCATCCGCCTGCTTTTGTTTTTCTTTGGCAACCACGGCTCCGGGGGCATTGTTGACAAAGCGTTCGTTGGCAAGCTTTTTCAATACCGAATTCAGGAACCCTTCTGTATATTTTAATTCTTCTTTCAACTTTGCAATTTCATCCCCGACATTAACACTTTCCGTTAAAGGGATATAATATTCCTGTGCGCCAACAATGAAAGTAATCACATTGTCGGGTTTTTCGTTTATTTCTTCAATTTTTACAATGTTGCCCAATTTTTCCACAACAGGGTAAAACAGGCTTTCGTCGTGTTTTCCTTTTTTCAGTATCAGGCGGATACTTTCCCTGTTCGGAATATTTTTTTCCATTCTGACTTTCCTGATGCCGATAATCACCTGTTCGGCTTTTTCGAATGCCCGGATAATTTTTTTATCGGCAGGGCTTGCTTCCGGCAACCTGGCAATAATAATATCATCCCCTTCTTTCCTTTCGCAGAGCAAATGCCATATTTCTTCCGTAAGGAATGGCATAAAGGGATGGAGCATCTTCATCAGGTCCTCAAAAAAGGCAACGGTTTTTTCAAAGGTAACCTTGTCCACCGGATGCTGGTAAGCCGGTTTGATGATCTCAAGATACCAACTGCAAAAGTCATCCCAAACCAGTTTGTAAGAAGCCATCAAAGCATCAGAAAGCCTGTATTTTGAAAAGAAACTTTCAATTTCAACGAATGCTTTATTGTATTTTGATTCGAACCACCTGACAGCCAATTCACTGCTTTGTGGTTGTGCCAGTTCAGGGTCAATTTCCCATCCTTTGACCAGCCGGAGGGCATTCCAGATTTTGTTGCTGAAATTTCTGCCCTGTTCGCACAATGCCGGATCAAAAGGAAGGTCGTTCCCGGCAGGAGCAGTTAACAGCATGCCCACCCTCACCCCATCGGCACCGTACTTTTCAATAAGTTTCAGCGGATCGGGTGAATTGCCCAGGGTTTTCGACATCTTGCGCCCAAGTTTATCACGGACAATGCCGGTAAAATACACATTGCGGAAAGGGACTTTTTTGCGGTATTCCAGGCCGGCCATGATCATCCTGGCCACCCAGAAAAAGATAATATCGGGCGCAGTGACCAGGTCGTTGGTCGGGTAATAGTAGTTAATGTCTTTATTGTCGGGATGCCGGATACCATCAAATACGGTAATCGGCCACAGCCATGATGAAAACCAGGTGTCCAGCACATCTTCATCCTGGCTCAGGTCATCCATCTTCAAATCGGGATTATATTTTTTGATAGCCAGTTCAAGGGCTTCTTCTTTCGATTTGGCAACTACCATGTGCCCGTCAGGAAGATAATAAACCGGTATCTGCTGCCCCCACCACAACTGTCGTGAAATATTCCAGTCCCGCACATTTTCCATCCAGTGACGGTAAATGTTTTTGAATTTTGAAGGGTGAAAACGGATGGTGCCGTTTTCAACCACTTCCAATGCCCTTTTGGCCAGTTCGCCCATTTTCAGAAACCATTGCTGCGATAATCGGGGTTCAATAACCTCGTTTGTACGTTCCGAAAAACCGACTTTATTTACATAATTTTCAATTTTAACCAGGTTTCCGCTTTTTTCCAGGTCTTTGACAATCTCATCGCGGACAGCAAAACGGTCTTTTCCCACATAAAGACCGGCGGCTTCACTTAAGGTACCATTATCGTTAAAGATGTCAATGCCCGGCAGTTTATGTTTAATCCCCAGCTCGTAATCATGCAGATCATGGGCAGGTGTAATCTTTAGTGCGCCGGTTCCGAACTCCCGGTCAACATATTCATCAATAATAATGGGCACCGGCCGGTTGAGCAGCGGAACAAGGACATTTTTACCATGAAACCTTTTAAAACGTTCATCATCAGGATGCACACAAACCGCCGTATCGCCGAGGATGGTTTCCGGGCGGGTGGTGGCGATGGTTATCCAGTCGTTTTCATCTTCAACCTGGTAATTGATATAATATAATTTTGAACGGACTTCTTTATAAATGACTTCCTCGTCCGAAACGGCAGTGCCGGCTTTCGAATCCCAGTTTATCATCCTGATTCCGCGGTAGATAAGCCCTTTGTCAAAAAGATCAATAAACACATGGATCACCGATTCGTAAAGGGCTTCGTCCATGGTAAAGCGGGTACGCTCCCAGTCGCAGGAAGCCCCCAGTTTTTTCAACTGTTCAAGAATGATGCCCCCGTGTTTTTCTTTCCATTCCCAGGCATGTTCAAGGAACTTTTCACGTCCGATCTCATCCTTGTCAATACCTTCAGCTCTCAACTTCGCTACAACCTTCGCTTCAGTCGCAATGGAGGCATGGTCGGTACCCGGAATCCAGCAGGCATTTTTACCCTGCATGCGTGCCCTGCGAACCAAAACATCCTGAATGGTGTTGTTGAGCATGTGGCCCATGTGGAGCACTCCGGTTACATTGGGTGGAGGAATGACAATGGTAAAAGGTTCGCGATCATCCGGTTCGGAGTGAAAATATTTTTTTGACATCCAGTGGTCATACCACTTTTCTTCCGTTGCTTTCGGGTTATATTTGCTGGGAATATTCATTTTTTTTCTATACTGAAGTAATAAGGGGCAAAAATAGTAAAATCAATCTTTCGATAACCTTACGGAGTCATTGCTCCACCAGCAAGACTTGCATGACGGCTCCGTGCATGGTTAAGTTGGGTCAACGTTAAATCAGCAACACAAAAACACCGGAAACACATTGAAGAATCCTGTTGCCGAATTCACCATCGGCCCTCATGATGTGGTGGTGTTGAAATTGAAGATGAAAATAGGATTACTGATTTTGATTTCATACCTTGAACACATAATTCTTTTCCTCTGAACATCTAACTCATAACACTTTTCCAAACTTATTAACATCAATTGCACAGGTAAATTTTTTCTTTACATTTGCTCGCTTCTGATATTTCGTTAAACCAAAATCAACAATTATGTTTAAAGGACATCCAAAAGGATTATATGTAGCCTTTTTTGCCAATATGGGCGAACGGTTTGGTTATTATACCATGCTGGCGATTTTTGTTTTATATCTGCAATCTAAATTTGGCTGGTCCGCTACACAGGCCGGACATGTTTACGGCGGATTTTTATTTGGTATTTATTTTCTGCCACTATTTGGCGGTTGGCTGGCAGACAATGTTCTGGGCTACGGTAAGACCATCTTCCTGGGTATTATTGTTATGTTCATCGGGTATATTATGCTGGCAATGCCCGGCACAGGGGAGTGGTTCATCTATGGCGCCCTGGCTGTTATTTCACTGGGGACCGGATTGTTTAAAGGTAATCTGCAAGCATTGGTCGGCAATCTTTATGATGAAGCAAAGTATAATAAATTACGCGATTCGGCCTTTAATATTTTTTATATGGGCATCAATATCGGTGCCTTTTTTGCACCAAGTGCCGCCCGAGGCATAAGGTCGTGGGTAATGAATATCAAAGGGCTTTCTTACAATGCAGCTATCCCCGATCTTGCACACAAATATCTTAACGGAACCCTTGAATCCACCGCTCAACTTGAGCAATTTGCTAAATCAGAGATGGGCAGTGCATTTACTAACCTTACTGATTTTTCACATTATTACATCAACTCAATAAGTACGGCATACAATTCAGGTTTTGCCATTGCAGCCGTCAGTATGATATTATCACTGGTCATCTTTCTGGCATTCCGCAAATATTACAAGCATGCCGATGTAACGCATAAACAACAAAAAGCTGAACAAAGTAAAACTTTGATTGAATTAACGCCGAAACAAACCAAAGACCGGTTGATGGCTCTTGGCCTGGTATTTATTGTGGTCATGTTTTTCTGGATGGCATTCCACCAAAACGGTTTTACACTGACCATTTTTGCAAGGGATTACACAGTTTCAGCGGTCGGCAAAGGAACAGCCGTAATATTTAATCTATCAACATTTTTGCCCATACTGCTTGTCATCCTTGGTGTTGTTATGCTGGTTGGCAAAGGCAATTCCGGCAAAACCAGGCTGATTGGAGCCACCGTCGCTGTTGTTTCAGCAATTGCGGGCTATTACACAATCAGCCAACTGCAACCCGCCGGCAATCCTATTTCTCCGGAGATTTTCCAACAGTTCAACCCGATTTTCATCGTATTCCTTACTCCCGTGATTATCGGTTATTTTGCCTACCTGCGCAAACGGAACAAAGAACCTTCTTCACCGAAAAAGATAGGCATTGGCATGATTATTACTGCCTTTGGATTCCTTATCATGGTATTGGCCTCACGGGGTTTAATGAGTCCGCATGACCTGGCAGAACAAGGCGGAGTTTCCGATACCCTGCGCTCACCTTACTGGCTCATCGGGACTTATTTCACGCTGACCATTGCCGAACTGTTCCTGAGCCCTATCGGGATATCATTTGTTTCGAAAGTTGCCCCTCCCCAATACAAAGGACTTGCCCAGGGCGGATGGCTCGGGGCTACCGCCATTGGCAACCTGATGGCCGGTCTGATCGGGCCGTTTTGGGATAAATGGGAACTCTGGCAGTTTTTTATTTTATTGGTCGCTTTAACGCTGCTTTCGGCAATATTTATCTTTTCCATTTTAAAATTGCTTGAACGGGCTGTAAATTCTTAAAAAGGCAGCTTTTTTATTTTATTGGCGGAATACCCAGATCCTTACAAATTTTCCTTGCTAATAAATCATCGATCTCTTTGTGCCGGGGAACCGCTGATCGTTTACCTAATGTTTCATTACCCCACCAGGAATGATTCCCGCCTTCTCTGATCAAAACACAATTTTTTGATTTTAGATATTTGATAAAATAACGTCGTTTCATACTTTGACAACAATTTCAGAATAATCTGATTCTGCTGCAGTCAATGCTTCATGTTTATTCATCTCAATGGCTTCCTGCAATGTAATTCTCAATGTTTCAATTAATTTCTCCCGTGTTGCCTCCTGACAATTGATACCAGGCACTTCTTCGATCCATCCGATCCACCAGTTATCCCTTTGTTTTATTACCGCTGTATATTTGTTATTCATTTTTCTGTTTTTTTGCAAATTTAATCAAAATAACATTGAGTTACCCGTGGGGACATAAACGGCGATATAATGCTTACGCACTTTATTTCAGAAACCTTTTCGGTGAAAGGGTGCAAAAGATCAGCGTAGATGCGGGATTCACCTGTCCCAACCGCGACGGGACACTGGCACACGGGGGTTGTACCTATTGCAACAACAATGCCTTCAACCCTTCCTATTGTGACCCGGCCAACTCCATCGAACAGCAGATCCTTGACGGCATTGAATTCCATAAGGTGCGTTACCGGAGGGCCAACAAATACCTTGTGTACTACCAACCTTACTCAAACACCTATGCACCGCTGTCGCATCTGATCAAACTTTACGAAACAGCTTTATCGCAACCCGGTGTGGCAGGGCTTGTAATTGGCACCCGACCGGACTGTGTAGATAATGAAATTCTTGATTATCTGAAACAACTATCAGAAAACCATTTCATTGTAATCGAATATGGTGTGGAAAGCATTTATGATAAAACGCTGGAAAGGATCAACCGCAAACATACTTTCAAACAGTCGGAAGAGATAATCAGGAAATCGGAGGAATACGGTTTGAACACCGGTGCCCATTTTATTTTCGGCCTGCCGGGAGAAAGCCGTGATATGATGATGGAGTCGGTTCATACGATCAACCGGCTACCTTTGAACAGCATCAAATTTCACCAGCTACAGATCGTTGAAGGAACGGTGATGGCCAGCGATTATGCTGCGCATCCCGAACATTATGACCTGTTTTCATTTGATGAGTATATTGATTTTATCATCCGGTTCACCGAACGGCTGAACCCTGCTTTCATCATTGAGCGCTTTGCCGGGGAAGTCCCGCCGCGTTTTCTCGCCGGTCCGGGATGGGGCAATGTCCGCAACGACCGGATCAACATCGCCATTGAAAAAGAAATGGAAAATCGGGATACATGGCAGGGGAAGTTTTTCAGGGATTAATCAAACGTACCGGCGACTTTAGTCGCCGGGAAACTTATTCTCCAATAAATTCCGGATGATTCGGCGACTAAAGTCACCGGTACAAAAAAAACCGCCCCAAACTAATTTTTCAGGGCGGTTTTTTAATCAATAACAGGAATTGAAAATCAATTCTGAATTATTTCATATCGGGGAACCGAACCACTGAGGATAAGATTAATGGTGTAAGACCCATCGGTGTCAATTACAATGTTTGCCCCGTCTTGGACAAGCGTCCCGTCCGGGGGATCGTTATCACCAAGGTTAACCGGCCAATCGCCATTGGCTCTCCATTTGAATTCGTCACCTGCTTTAAACGACATTGTAATTGTCCACCACTGGTTATCCACATCCCATGTCAGGGGTTCATCGCAACCCCAGTCACAGTCACCGAAAGATCCGATGAGTGCAAAATTCTGCAATTCCTGTCCCCAGGTGAGGGCAAGCGTATCAATGGATAACAGATAATTACCCGTACCGGGCACTTTCAGGTTACCGGCCCCGTCATCCGTAACCAGGATACCCTCTCCGCCATATCCGAAATTGGTATGATTCCAGTCGGGGGCCGAAGTAAATTTGAACTCAAATGAGCCTCCGTCGGGGAAATAAACATATCCCTTGTATTTTCCATCATGATCAACGGAATAAACATTGGGGGCAGCTGCCGGGTCCCATCCCTGGTAATCGCCCGGCACCCATAATGTATCGGGACCCGAAGGAGGCTCGGTACCTTTATAGGTTGTTACGCTTACCGCATTCACACCGGAATAAACCCATGTATCCGTATTCTTCTGATTGATGTATGACAAAACCCTGAATTCAACGCCATGCGGCACATCAGGCACCAATCCGAAAATATTTGTGAATTTTTTATTTATCGAACCCTGTGTTATTTCATAAGTAAGGTCAGTAGTGCTTACCAACTCCAGCGGATGTGTAAAATTACTGTCAGGAAGATCTGCCTGTAAAATATAAGTTGCGTTTTGCAAATCGCCGACATTGTATTGTGTGCTTGTCCAGACAAAATTCACCAAACTGTCCGCTTTATCTTCGGTCAAAACCAAATCCGAACTGCCGGCAGGTTGCTGAAGAACAGGGGCAACTGTCCGGCTCATATCCAGGACGGGGTTGTTATTTACCTTTTTACAGGAATACACCCACCCGATTCCGAAGATGACGATTAATAATAATGTTATTTTCTTCATGATTAAAATGTTTTTCAGTTAATTCTAATAACCCGGATTTTGTGTCAGGTTAGGATTTGCATTTACGTCTGAGGAAGGCAAAGGGAAAAGATTGTATTTACTATCGGTAGCAATACCTTGCGGTGAGTTGCCTTTCCAGGGCCACAGGTAAGCACCGCCCGTAAATTTACCAAACCTGATCAGGTCGGTCCTTCTCTGGGCTTCCCAGTACAATTCGCGGCCCCGTTCATCAAGGATGAAATCCAGTGTAAGGTCACCATCGGTAATGTCACCGCTTGTGTCCCCGTAAGCCCTTTCCCGGAGGTCATTTATATATTCAAGTGCTTGCGCACGACTCCCGCCGCCACCTCTGAGCACAGCTTCAGCATACATCAAATAAGCATCGGCAAGACGGAACATGGGAAAATCGGTATCGGGAAAAGTAAGATCTTTTCCTGCCGTACCGTCACGGTTTATATTTTTGAACTTGGTAATGGCATAGCCATCCTGAAAGTTTGAAACATTATTGATTTCCTTGGTCTGGCCATCGGTAAAGAACATAGCCCGGCTGTCAGTTTGCCCGGTTTCATCGGCAAACAGGTCAACAAATGAACCGGTTGCCCTTGTCCCGGCCCATCCTCCGTTGATGCCGAAATTGCCCGGATCCATATTACCACCTACGGCAGCATGAATGATAAAAGTCGTACCACCCCAGGTCTGTGTACTTAAACCGTCAAAATTGATGGAAAAAATCACTTCGTCCGACAGTTGATTATCGGCCAGGAACAGCCACTGGTATTTCTGATCAAGGGAAAAACCGGCACTGATCACTTTCTCTGTATAAGTTAAACAGTCACTGTACCTGTTTTCGCCATTGTAAACTTCGGCATTCAGATACAGTTTGGCAAGCAGCATCCAGTCGCCTGCCTTATCAATGCGTCCGTATTCATTGGTACGCGGGTCTTTTAAGTCACCCTGAATATCAATCAATTCGCTTTCGATATATTTAAAAAGGTCTGCCCGTTGTATTTGTTTCGGGAAAAATGCGCCAATGGGATCGTTTTCGGTAACAAAAGGAACGTTACCAAACAGATCAAGTGCATGCCAGTAGCTGAGTGCCCTCAGGAAACGGGCTTCGGCACGGAACACTTTGATATCATCCCGCAACTGTCCGCTCACGCCACGGTCATCCAGTTTTGAAGAAGTTGTCTGGCGAAGAAACTCATTACAGGCTGATACCTGATAAAAAATCCTGTAATACATGGCTGCAATAAACACATCGTTGGCACCCCATGACTGACCGTGAAAATCCTTAATCGTCTGGTCGTTCCAACTGATAAGCGCCTCATCGGTGGTCAGCTCTTCATGATACCAGAGCGCGCGCAAATACTGTCCGAACCCTTCATCAATCCCACTGATGTCGGGTTGGCCGTCAGGCCCCTGTTGCCCTGAAACGGCAAGGCCTGCATAGAGTTTCGCAAGGACCTGTTTATACGATGCAGGATCATCAAACACGGTGGCAGAGGTTTGTACATCCCTGTCAAGGGGAACGGTGTCCAGGTCTTTAATACATCCGGTCGTGACAAACATTAACCCTGCTATGGCAAAAAATATAAATTTTATTCTTTTCATGATCTTTTGTTTTTAAGTGTTGAGATAATTAAAAAGTAAGGTTAACACCCAATACATAAGCCCGCGGTCGCGGATAAATATTGTTATCAATACCATTAAATATTTCAGGGTCAAGTCCCGAATATTTTGTAATCAGAAATGCATTGTTAACCGTTGCCGACAGGCGAAGGCTTACCCTGCTGTTTTTCATGTTGCTGAAAAGATAACTCAGTGTCATGTAATCCATCCTGAAGTATGAACCATTTTGTACATAATAATCAGACATGTAATGCGGACTTTGGAAGTTTGTTTCGTAAACAGAAGTGGTTATGTTGCTCAGATAAGGGCCTTCGGGGCGGTATAATCTTTCATAGACACCGTTTTCAGAAGCCACATTATTGTAAACGTAGTTACCAAAATTGGCTCGTCCCGAAAAGGCAAACTCCCAGTTTTTATATCTCAGGTCCATGGATATGCCTGTGTAAAACAGGGCTGCCGGAGCCTGGTATTGGTATTTGTCCGCATCGGTGATCACTCCGTCACCGTTACGGTCAACATAAACCCCTTCGATGGGTTTTCCGTCAGGCCCGTAAACCTGTTGAAAAACAAAAAACGAACTGGCCGGGAACCCCACGCTGTGAATCTGGATATTGTTGCCAACACCACCCGAAATGCCACCTGTAGGCACACCCTGATAAGTGGAATCATCAGTGGCCGTTAATTTGGTGATCTTATTCTCATTGTAAGTAAAATTCCATCCAATATTCCAGTACCAGTTTTTATTGACAATGGGTCTGGCTTCAATAGAAAATTCAAAACCTTTGTTTTCCAGGTCTCCGATATTTGTCACGACATAGTTGGTCAGGTTCGATCCGGCCGGTACGGGAATAAAGTTGATTAAATCGGAAGTTTTTCTCAAATACAAATCCAGTGATCCGGATATCCTGTCTTGCAGGAAACCATAATCCACTCCCACATTCCATGTGGTTGTTTGTTCCCATTTGATGGACGGGTCATATCCGTCTGCACGCAGGGTGGTATAAAAATGGTCGCCAAACTGGTATCTCGCTGTTGCCTGGCTATAAGTATATGTTGACAGGTAAGGATAATCGCCACGGTTAATGGCCTGCTGTCCGGTAACGCCCCATCCCAGCCTGACTTTCAGTTGTGAGAGCACTTTTGAATCTTTTAGCCATTTTTCCTGACTCACCCTCCAGGCCAGTGCCACAGAGGGAAATAGCCCCCAGCGTGTATCAGGTGCAAAACGTGATGTCCCGTCATCACGCAAAGTGAATGTGAAAAGGTACCGGCTATCGTAAGAATAATTGAAACGGCCGAAAAAGGAAACAAGGTAATATTCGGTAGCAAACTGATCATCCGTGTTTACGATCAGCGTATCGGTCGGCCTGTGGGGGATGTTTGTGGAATACGTGTTGTCATCCCTGTAAAAATGTTGCCATGAATAACCGAGCATAGCAACAAAGTGGCTTTTAATGGATTCTACATCCTTATCATAATTAATATAAAAGTCAAAAAGTTCATTTTTCCGGTTCTGGTTATAGGTTTTGTTTTCACCGCCACCGTTTTTGGCATCATAATCCCATGAAGCATAATAGGGAACATAAACCGAACCCTTACTGGAAGAATAGTCCATGCCCAGGTTCATGGTAAAACTCAATTCCGGAAGCTGAGGCAGTTTATAATTGATCTTTGCATTGCCTAAAAAAGAATAAACATCTGACTTATCCTGTTTTAGGTTCAGCAAAGCCACAGGGTTAGTGGTTGCCAGCTTGACCGGCGAGCCGTTGGCCTGTGTCCAGGCATAATATCCGCCATAGTCGGTTGTGTCGTAAGTCCCTTCATGATCGGGGATGGGAATAATGAAAGTGGAGTCGGAATAAACCGGTTTTGTCGGGTCAAACTGAATGGCCCCGCCAATAGATCCCCGGTCGGCAAAATTATTTTTTACATAACCGAATTGAGCATTGAGGTTAACCGTTAAATGGTCTTTCAGAAAACTGGGGTCGAGCGAAAAACCGGCGGTTACCCGTTTGAACCGGTCAGTGCGAATAATCCCGGCCTGATCGGTATAACCTAACGAGAATCTGTAAGGCATGTGTTTTGCAGCGCCCCGACCGCCAAAATAATGATCCATGCCGAAAGCATTGGTAAATATCTCTTTCTGCCAATCGGTACTTGTATTTCCAAGCATGTCAACCTGGCCGGGATGCCTTTTTTCAATCTCAGCACGAAATTTGCCGGTGCTCAGCACATCAACGGTTTTGGTTGGTGTATAAAGGGTAAATTTACCATCATAAGTAAATTGAAGCGGTTGTCCTTCTTTTCCTTTTTTCGTAGTGATGATAATTACACCGTTAGAAGCCCTTGAACCGTAAATAGCTGTTGCCGATGCATCTTTCAGGACGTTTACCGATGCAATATCGTTGGGGTTAATGGTATTTAGCGGATTACGCGCACCATTTATACCGGAACTGCTGAGCGGGACGCCGTCAACTACTATAAGCGGATCGTTTACCGCCTGCAAAGAGGATCCACCCCTGATGCGGATGGTTGTGGCAGCACCGGGGGCACCGCCTGAACTGACTACCTGAACGCCGGCAATTTTACCGGTGATCAGGTTGGCGGAAGTAGTGACCTGGCCCTGGTTGAAATCTTTGGAACTAATGGCGGTAACGGCTCCGGTTGCATCATCTTTTTTCTGCGTACCATAACCAATTACAAGCACTTCATTCAATCCCATGGATTCACTTTCCATGGCTACATCTACTTCCGAACCCGGTTGTACTACAACTTCTTTTGAAGTATAACCAACATAAGAAAAGACCAGTGTTGTGTTGGGATCCACTTTAATGGAATACTGGCCATTCATGTCGGTTGCCGTTCCAGTTATAGTCCCTTTTATCACAACCGTAGCTCCCGGAAGTGTGGTTCCGTCAGTGACATCATATACTTTACCGGTTACCATTCCGGACTGTGCTGACATTGACAGAATACCACAAAAAAACATTGTCAGGAGCAACATTAATTTTGCAGATAAACGTTTTACCATAAGACTATTGATTATTGATTTTTAAATAATTATTGATTTTTTGTTAAATGGATGGCAAAGATAATGGTTTCAACCAAACCAAAATCATCTTTTTCCTATTGATTTTAATATAATGAAAACCGTTGAGTTCAACTTATTGGCCTATCAAAGTTCAAGATGAGGTTTTGTTGTATTATTGCTTTTTATTTTATTTATATTATCAAGTATTCACACGAATTAGTTTTTTAAACTTAACGCTCTGTCAAAGTGATCTTTAATAGAACGACAACCGCTTATTAATTTTGCCTTACCAGTACTTTTTTTAGAAAAATATGATTAAATTATTGATAAACTGAGTTGCAGGACAGATTTTTAACTATCTGTTTTCATTAGTTAGTTATACACTGGCATAAAGTATTAAAAATGAGTATTGCAAACGTTTTAAATCAATCTTTTTGGCCGGTAAGACAGCAACTTTTAAAAAAAAAATTAACAAGAAATATTTTAAAAATGTAATCCCATGTATCCGAATTATTTTAATCTTCATGGCAAAATGAGAAAATTACATTTTATCGTTTTTATATTTATCAATTTATTTCTTTTCACAATGTGCTCTCAACAAGTTAAAGTTCAACACAATCAGCCACCCGGATGGGCAAAGGGTGTCATCTGGTACCAGATTTTTGTGGAACGTTTTTACAATGGTGATCCGTTCAACGACCCCGGCCCGGAAAATATCAGCAGCGCTTCCAATTTCAGGCCTGTTCCTGACGACTGGTCAATTACACCCTGGACATACAATTGGTACAAACAGGAAGACTGGGCAAAAAGCATGGGTGTTGATTTTTACAGCGGATTACAGTTGAGGCGCTTTGGCGGCGACCTGCAGGGGGTGATTGACAAACTGGATTATTTACAGGATCTGGGCATCACGGCAATTTATCTTAATCCGATCAATGATGCCCCGTCGCTGCATAAATACGATGCACGGAATTACCGGCATGTGGATGTGAATTTTGGCCCGGATCCCGGAGGCGACAACCTGATCATGGCATCGGAAACCCCGGATGATCCGTCAACATGGAAATGGACATCTGCCGACAAGCTGTTCCTTAAACTCATTGAAGAAGTCCACAAAAGAAAAATGAGGATCATTCTCGATTATTCGTGGAACCATACGGGTGTTGAGTTTTGGGCGTGGAAGGATATTCAGAAAAATCAGGGAAAATCAAAATATAAAGACTGGTATTCCATTACACAATTCGACAACCCCAAAACACCCGAAAACGAGTTTGATTACAAAGGATGGCTCAACATCAAAAGCCTGCCGGAACTGAGAAAAGTGAATACCCCGAAGCACCACAAACCCGGCTTCCCTTTTGAAGGGGATATCAATCCGGGAGCAAAAAACCACATTTTTGCCGTCACAAAAAGATGGCTTGCCCCCAACGGGGATGTTTCGAAAGGCCTTGACGGTTACCGGCTGGATGTGGCCGACCAGATACCCCTGGGCTTCTGGCGTGATTACAGGAAATTTGTTAAATCCATTAATCCCGAAGCTTATCTTGTTGGCGAAATATGGTGGGAAAAATGGCCTGACAAGATGATGAACCCCGTACCTTACGTCAACGGTGATGTGTTTGATGCCGTGATGTTTTACCAGGTTTACAGGCCGGCACGCTGTTTTTTCGGCAAGATGAACGACAGCATTGATGCCCGACAATTAAAAGACAGCCTTGAATTTCAGTGGGGCCGGCTCGGGAAACCTTTCCTGTACAGCATGATGAATGTGGCCGCTACCCACGACTCACCCCGGCTGCTCACTTCGTTTGCCAATCACACAAAGTATAAATATCACGCCAAACCCAACGAAAACCCGGATTATATAACCGGAAAACCGGATACTGAAACTTACCGGCGTGTCAAACTCTACCTGATCCATCAGTTTACCAGTATCGGATCCCCCCATATCTGGAACGGGGACGAAATGGGGATGTGGGGCGCCGATGATCCCGACTGCCGCAAACCCCTGTGGTGGCCCGAATATGATTTTGAGCCTGAATACCGGAACAACATTCAGCCGGGAAAAAAACAGTATGACCAACCGGCATTTAACCGCGAACACTTTGATTTTTACAAAAAGTTGATCAAAATCAGGAAAGAAAACCCGGTGCTGGCCGAAGGGGATATCCGGTTCATTACGGCTGACGGAAAACGGTTGCAATATGAGCGGTTTGATGGCAACAACCTGATTGTGGTTATGTTCAACCTCGAAAAAACACCTTGGACATTTCGGCTTTCCCAAAAAGGGAGTTACCTCAATTTGCTGAACGATTCTGTTGTTGCCCGACAAAAAGTTGTTTTGAAGCCATTGGAAGCAAAGGTTCTTAAAAAACTACCCCAATAAAATATGTTTGAAGTTTATCTTAAGCAAAATACCCAGATTATCAATAGACTATTCAGGAATAATTTCTAAAACGGATCGGTCTTTAATTTTCTGATTTTCCTGATTTTCGTGATTTTTCTTTTTGAAGTTCCGAATTTATAAATGAACCCTACTGAAGTGAGATTGTAAACATCAAAAGGGAACATATCTTCATAACCATCAAGCCTGTCCGTATTGATGGCCCGGTTAACCGACTCTATTTGAATTACCCAATGATCGTTTAAATAAAAAAATGATCGTTTAAATAAAAATTAAATCCCATCCCGTAGGTTATAACCCCTTCAATCGTCATGCCATTGATCCCCGCCCCTTCTCCGTAACCAACCGTTTTGATAACCCTGCTGGTTGTAAGGTCTTTAACCTCGGTATTATGCTGCATCAATCCGATACCAAACTCACCATAAACATTGAAAAACCGTTTTTTCCGTTTATTCCCAAAAAGGTTATTGAAATTGATGTTTGTAATCAAATTGGCTTCAAAATATTCAGCATCAAAATACAGGTTCCAGCGTCTGCGCGTACCCGAAAGATTTCCAAAAACGCCCTGCAAACCAACCATAAAAACAGGTGATATCTGATAGCCCACATGCACTGAGAAGGCAAATCTCCATTCGTTGACATGGTTTGAAATGGGGATGATCAGATTCTGTTTGATGTCTCCGAAAAACAAACTCGTGCCGCCGTTAACACCAACCTACCAGTGCGGTAAAAACTGATTGTTGTAAGGATTGGTTTGTGCATTCATGCCAGGCACGAAAAACAACACAAAAATAACAGAAAAGAGGTATCCGATAAGGAATTTCCTTAAATCCATAACCGTTTTATACTATTGTTCCAAACGATAATAAATCCAATATTTACAAAGCAATAAATCGTTTTTAAAAATAAAATAATTTATCATCGGATAAAACAAAACGACATCAATAAATCACCAATTTGTTGTTAGTATCTTTGTTGTAACGTATTTATGGGAATTCTTATTATAGAAATTATTTTAACAATCTGCCTATTCAGCATCCGGTAATTGCTCCAGCCTCACCCCTTTGTTGAAGGCCACGACAAAAGCATCTTTAACACCATAATAATATCTGATCTCATCGCGTTTTATCCTTGCCTCATCATAAGTCTCAAAAGCGCCCACGGTATAGATAAAATGACCCTGAAACGTTTCTTCTTTAATTTCATTGGCCGGGATTTTAAATTCATGACTGATATATTCAACTGACAACGGGCCGGTGAACCTTGCCAATATCTGAACACGATAATTTAACCCTTGTGTAGCAGGTTGTTCACTTGCCGCCACGGGCTCTACAGCGGTAATTTCTTCAGGTTCTACATTCGGTACTGCTTCTTCAGCATTTAATGTATCAACTAATTCCTGTATTTGTGAAGCCGTATCAACCGGCACGACTAAAGGCACAACTTCGGGTTCTTCCAGGGGACTGACTTCTTCCTCGTTGATTTTCTTTTTCCCAACTCCGAATTTATAAACGAGTCCCAGCGAAGTATAGTTGTAAACATCATAAGGGTAACTATTGACAAATCCGTCAAGCGCATCGGAATTCATGATCCGGTTTACTGACTCCAGATGTATTGCCCAATGGTCGTTCAAACGAAAATTAAACCCCAAACCGTAAATTAAAATACCTTCAAGTGTCCTGCCTTTTATCCCTTTTCCCGAGCCTTCGCCTTGTGTATTGATAACCAATCCGGATTCCAGGTCTTTGACTTGCGTATTGTATTGCATCAGTCCGATACCCATCACACCATAAACACTGAAAAACCGGCTTACTCTATTGGGTCCGAACAGGTTATTGAAATTGATGTTTGTATATAAATTGGTTTCAAAATAATTGTTATCAAAATAAATACCCCAACTCCTGCGTGTTCCCGACAGGTTTCCGTACAACCCCTGCAAACCAACGGCAAAAGCAGGAGATATCTGATATTCAAGGCTCAGTCCGCCGGCATAGTGCCATTCATTAACATCAGTGGAAACGGGCCACCATTTATTTTGTTTAATATCTCCAAAAAATAAACTCGTGCCTCCATGAAACGTGATCTGCCACTTTGAAGAAAACCGGTTAGGCTGCGGATTATTTTGAGCATTTATGACGGGAAGGAACAACAAGATAAAAGCAGCCGGAAAGAGAAATTTTAAAAATAATTTATCAGACTTCATCTTTGGTTTTTTTACAGTAATTTTTTTTATAAAAGGCCAGGCATTTATACTACCTGAAACTTTTTAAAAGTATAACAATTAACCCATGGATTATTTCCGGGGCCATCAAGAAATCACCAACCTGTTGTTAATATCTTTCGTTGTATTTTCAAGTTAAGAATTACAACTATGTTTTCAGGAGGAGTCCCGAAGTGATGAATGATTGGAATAAAGAAAATGAGGCTTTTGTAAAACTAATTCATGTCAGGCAACTGACCCAACCTTTTCCCGTTCTCGAAGGCAACAACAAAAGCATCGGTAACACCAAAATAATTCCTGATCTCGTCGCGTTTTATCTTTGCCTCATTGTACGTCTTATAAGAGTTCACGGTATAGATAAAATGGCCCTCAAATGTTTCTGCTTTAATCTCAGAAGCCGGGATTTTAAACACATGGCTGATATAATCAACGGACAACGGAACGGTAAACCGTGCCAATATCTGAACACGATAATTTAGCCCTGCCCCGTGGTGGTGTTCAACCACTCCATTAACAGCGCTTTCTTCGGATAGAACAACCGGTTTGGCCTGTTCCTCAAACGAAACTTCCGGGACATCCTTTTCCATTGCCGCCGTATCCATATCCAGCGGAAGAGATAAAGGGGCAACGTATGTCATTTCCCGTGGTTTTGTACCCGCCAAAATGTATCGTTTTTTCCTGAACCCGAATTTATAAACAATGCCAACAGAAGTATAGTTGTAAACATCATACGGATAACCGCTTGCATGTCCGTCAAGCAGGTCAGTATTTATGATCCGGTTTGCCGACTCCAGATGGATTGCCCAGGTATCGTTCAAACGAAAATTAAATCCCAGGCCATAGATCAAAATCCCCTGAAGCGTTCTGCCGTCAATCCCCTTTCCAGCGCCTTCGCCGGATGTCTTGAAAACCAATCCCGATTCAAGGTCTTTGACCCGTGTATTGTATTGCATCAATCCGATACCCAGCACTCCGTAAACACTAAAAAACCGGTTGACCCGGGGTGTTCCGAAAAGGCTGTTGAAATTGATGTTGGTAACCAGATTGGTTTCAAAATAATCGTTGTCAAAATAAACGCCCCATTTCCGTTTTGTTCCGGAAAGGTTTCCATACAAACCCTGCAAACCGATGGCAAAAGCAGGGGAAATCTGATATTCCAGGTTCAGCCCGCCAGCCAGGCGCCACTCGTTTTCATAGTAGGTTGTTGGCCAGAATTTATTTTGTTTCACATCACCGAAAAACAAACTCGCCCCCCCGTGAAATGTAACCTGCCAGTGCGATGAAAACACTTCCGGATACTGATAATTCTGTGCCTTTACGGCGAAAAGGAACAGCAGGATAAAAGCAACCGTCAAAAGATATTTTAAAAGTAGTTTATCAAACCTCATCAATGGCTTTTTTAAAGTAATTTTAACTTATGATAGTTCAGGAACTTATGCTATCGAAAACTTTATAAAAGTATATCAAATAATCTCCGGGGAAAAAGTATTGGCAAACAATAAATCACCAATTGATTGTTAATATCTTTGGGAGGGGAAAGGATGTTGGATTTTTGATGTATGATGTTGATGTTTTGGCGCTGCCCTGGCTCGATATTCTGTCCTGTACGTTCGGTTTTCGATATTCCAGATTCACTTGTTTTGTCATCCCGAAGGAGGCACGACTGAGATATCCCCAAAAGAATGTGCCTTTTTCCCCGGGGGATGTTTCGTCACTGCCCGGCCGGCCGGGCAGGCGTTTCCCCCGACATGACAGCCGTTTCTTTTTGGAGGCAGGCTTCCTCACTGCGTTCGTCGGAATAACAGCCTTTTTATTCGTTTTTCCACTTTTCATTACACCGGGCACTTCCGGCATCTGCGTACTCCGGAAAATCTTTATTTTCTTATTTCGATATTATTTTTCTTTAAAACCGGCCATTTTTTGTAAATATTTTTATCTATGAGTTGCATCTTGCTGATTTAAGCATCCTTCAAAATAAATTAACTTCAAAGGCCTTCTGTTTTTTGTTGATTCTACTAATCCCTTTTGATGCTGCTCAAATCTTAATTTTAAATTTTTTGTGTAACCGGTATAATTTTTACCATCTTTTTCACTATACCTTAAATCCGCAAGCTACTGAAAAACTCATCTATGTCACGGTTTTTTCATAAAAGAAGTCATATTATCTTCAGTTTTAAGGTTTTTTTTCATCAATAATGATATAGCTTATTAAAATCTATCG
>CAJVWU010000064.1 GCA_913009755.1 uncultured Bacteroidia bacterium | reverse complement strand
TGGCAGAAGGTATAAACAGTAAAATCCAAAAGTTTATTTCATCAAACCAAGGTGCCAGAGACAGGGACTTTTTCTTCTTTAGACTCGCTAATTATTTTTCGTAGCACATCAAAATAAAATTTAGCCAGAATAATTACCAATGGGCAAAAAAAAACTTTTATTGGGTCGGCCCTCTGGTCAGGTCGCCAATATCAACTGGTATAATTTCATTTTCATCGATAGGTGTTACCACTCCTGTTGAAGGATCAATAGAATAAATCACTTCACCGCCCGTGCCAGAATTTTCAACGGCATAAAGAATATTATCACTTCCATAAGCGATTTGTGTATCAGCAGTAAGGGTGATTGAAAGGGTTGCATACGTGTCAGTAACCATATCATATTCGATCAGTTCATTGGAACCATCATAAAGGCCTACCATATACATGGTTCCTCCGTCCGGACTTATAGTAATGTCGTTTACAGCAATCGAACCGGGAACTGTATCTACTGTGGTTTCGCCACTTATATGCCAATCTGTATCAAATGAAACCATTTTCAATTCATTGGTTTGTTCATCTATATAATAATAGTTGCCTCCATAAAATGTTGCACTTACCGTTGAACCTGAGAGTGTCCCGGAAAGGAATGAGCCTTGTGTGTCATCCATTGGATTGACATACAACTCACCTTCATTACTGGTTGCGAAGAACAGATTGCCCGACTCGGTATCAAATGCCGCTGCATTGTATGAACCCGTGTTTGTGGTTCCAATGTATTCGCTCAGAATAAGGTCTGACTGGCCGGTCGTAACATTTATCAGATAAACGTTAAGGCTGTCGTTACGGTATTCTGTTCCATACAGTATGGTAAACGGATTATCATCCTGATTATAAAAATAGGTTGCATACCATCCCCATCCTTTATCGCAGAATGTGAATTCACCTTCTCCCCAGGCAGTTTCCTGCTGGTTGTTGGAGGTGTTGTGTACAACAGCATGAGATGCGACAACAAATCCGGGGTCTTCAGCGGGTGGCAGATCAGATAACGGCACAGTAAAAGTAACCGTGTTAACCCAGGGATCGTAAGTGCCTTTGTTTGGAAACTTACCGATTTTGGGTCTTCCGGGTTTATTTACCGGCATGTCTGCTTTGTCACCGGCAAACATGTGCGCTTCTGAGATTACCCAATCTCCTGTAGTAGCATAGGTTACATAAAAATCGGCATTGTCATTAATACCGTAAGTCACCGTACCTACATCCATGTTTTGTCCGGCCCAGAGGGTTTTAACAATTTCACCCGATTTCATTGAGCCGTAACCGTTCCATTTGGCAACAGGTTGATCGTTGACTTTGTTTTTTTGGCATGCTGCAAGAACCAGCACGGCCAATACAAATGTTAAAATCTTCTTCATAATTTATAATTTTTAATTTGGGTTAATAAAAAAAGGTTATTCGAATCATCTGTCATACTACCTTATTTTTTATGCTTTCTTAGGCTAATAAGATTAGGAATTGTTCTACTAAAATATGACATAAAAGTTTCATATTCAGTGTAATATGTACAAGGGACGCATTCAAACACCCTATTCATCCATCCCGGTATTGAAAGAACAAGAATTTATCAATAATTTTTAACAATCCTTTGCCCACCCTTTAATTGTTGTAAATGAATCAACTAGGATAGCTTAACCCTTTTTATTAATAAGAAAAAATGAAAACCTTTTAAAAAAATATAGAAAGGGCTCATAACCTTTCTGAGAAAGCGCCGTATAAAAAAACTGAAGTTTGTTGCAAAACAACTTTTAACATGCAATAACTGTTTACACAGCAATGCAAAAATTATATAGAAAATATTGATTAGTTTGACCCTATAATTATGACACAAGAAGATGTTCTTTATTACCTTCCTTTTGCAAAAGAGGTAAAAACATTGGCTGAAGCATTCAAACTATTCCAGAAATGCGAAACAGCGGAAGACCCGATATATCCGAAGATTGCCTGTTTGGACGATCCTGGAAAAGAACTCTTTATGCATAATTTTAACGGTGAATCGGTTGTAGCAAGCATTTATGAACATTACCCAAACGGCTTGAGGCTTAATTTGGGAAACCGGTATTTTAAGAACATTGAAGAAGCCAGCAGATATATGTTCCAGTTGGCTTTCGCCACTGATGCAATGAACGCCATTGATAAATCGGAAGAGGCTCAGAAAGCAATCATTAAAAGATGGAAAACACTTGCCAATTATATTCGGCTGTTTATCGAAAAAGAGCTTTTCCTGATGTCGGTAAAAGTGAAAATACTCGAAGATATCGTTTCGGAATGTCCTTCTTTATCAATAAATGTTGAAACAATGCGTAAACATTCGAAACGGATAGCCGAGAAATATGCAGATGAGTTTGAAAATAAGATGGGAAAATCATTTCTTTGGTTTGATTACCACAACCCGGAACACTGGCGCTGGGCCCTCTCCAAGATGGAACCTTCTTATGTTCTCGCACCCTAGTCCCCCTGATACCCGGCCTTTATGATCATTCATCGGGGAAAACATTAAAAATTAAGAGCTTTTGTTCCGGTTTTTCTCCCCAACCTGACCGATTTTTTTGTTTTTTTGTTGTTTAATCTGTCAATTAATCATCCCGATCATGATCAACTTAACCTGCATCCTGTTAATTGCCTTGCCGATGGCCATTTTGCTGGTGGCTTTGTTTTTCCTTCCGGCATACATTGGCCGCCAGAATAAAGCGGTTTTCGAATACCTTAAAGAAAATCAGGAAATCATGCGCCGTCAGCTCGAAACGGCTTACAAACGCGATTCGGAAAAGACCCTGATGTCGGTAAGCCTGCAGGCTTATGAGCGGCTGTCACTCTTTCTTGAACGCATCAACCCGCCTAATCTGCTATCCAGGTTATCGAGGCCCGGACAGAAAGTTGCCCAGTTGCAGACTGTGTTGCTGAACGGCATCCGCGAAGAATACGAACACAACATGTCGCAGCAGTTGTATGTGTCGAACCTCTCGTGGGATCAGGTGATGCGTGCCAAAAATGAAGTGGAAATGCTCATCACTGAGGCTGCCTCGCAACTTGATGGCAACGGAAGCGGAACCGGACTGGCAAAAGGTATCATTAACAAAATAACGGAAAACAAAAAGAATCCTGTGGATCAGGCACTTCATATTTTAAAACAGGAATTGAGGAAAAATTTTTAACAATTGCCCACTTCTGCCACCATACAAAAAATCAGTTTTATCGGTTCCGGTAACGTAGCTGTTGCACTTGCCGTGGAGATGAAAAACAAAGGATTAAGGATCGTTGAAGTTTATTCCCCAAACCGGGCACATGCCGAACGTTTTGCCTGGCTTACGGGTTGTGCGGTTGTAGATGATTTGAAAAAGATCAGTGCAACTTCCGACCTATACCTGCTGGCTGTTCCCGATGATGCCGTAAAGAAAGTATGTCAGTTGTTGATGCCATGCCAGGGGATTGTGGCACATACATCAGGCATTACCTCAATTGAGGCACTTTCGGCTGCGGTAAATTACGGCGTGTTTTATCCTTTACAAACTTTTACAATAGGGCGGCAGGTTGACTTTCATCGAGTCCCATTCTGTATTGAGGGAAATAACCGGCAGGTGACGCTGGCCTTGTCAGAATTGGCACTGAAACTCAGTAATAATATTAGCATCGTTAGCCCGGAACAAAGAAAGTCCTTGCATCTTGCGGCTGTTTTTGTTTCCAATTTTTCAAATCACCTTTATTTTATTGCCGGGCAGTTGCTGGCTGACCAGGGCCTGAGTTTTGATTTGTTAAAACCCCTGATCAACGAAACGGCAGCTAAGGTCAACACCTTACCCCCTTCTTCTGCGCAAACCGGCCCGGCCCGCCGGAACGACCGTGATACCCTGTCGGAACACTTAAAAATGCTTGAAAACCACCCTGATTATAAAATGTTATACAAGATGATTTCCGAACAAATAACCAAAAGATATGATGAGTAATTATAAAAGCCTCCTTCGAAAGGTTGACACGTTCATTTTTGATTACGATGGGGTGATGACCGATGGCAGGGTTATCCTGCTTGAAAAAGGCCAGCCCCTGCGCATGGCCAATGTAAAAGACGGGTATGTGCTGCAACTGGCTGTAAAACTTGGTTATAATGTGCTTATTATCTCGGGAGGGTTCTCGCGGTCAATGGAAAACCGGTTTGGCATGCTCGGTATCCGGGATGTTTTTCTCGGTGTGAAAAATAAGAAAAAGGTACTTGGGGATTTTATGGATGAAAAAGGGATCAATCCCGAACATGTAGTTTATATGGGTGATGACCTTCCTGATTACCAGGTCATGAAAAGTATAGGTGTCCCTGTTTGTCCTGCTGATGCTTCTGAAGAAATAAAAGCCATCTCCATTTATATTTCCGATAAAAACGGAGGTGACGGATGTGTCCGCGATATTATTGAGCAGGTGTTAAAAGTGCAGGGAAAATGGATGAGTGAAGAAGCGTTTAACTGGTGAGCCGGATGCTGAAGACTGGCGACTGAAGACTGAAAACTGGAGAAATGAAAAAAAACAATAAAAAAAGATGAGTCAATTTTTAAAATTAATTCGATGGCCAAACCTTGTGATCATACTGTTGAGCATGGTTTTCACACTTTTTTTTGTGATCAACCCGTTGTTGGGACTACAGGGGTTTGAAGCGGGGATATCCTTTGCAGGTTTTGTGTTGCTTGTTCTGGCAACGCTGTTTATTGCCGTTGGCGGTTATCTGATCAATGACTTTTTCGATATGGACATTGACCGCATCAACAAACCCGGCAAAAACCAGGTTGGAAAAAGGTTCCCTGTAGCTACTGTTCAGGTTTCCTATTGGATAATCAATGTGATTGCCGTTATCATGGGCTTTGTGGTGGCCTGGATGGCAGGCAGGCCCCTTTACGGGCTGGTTTTCATTTTTTCCGCAGGTCTGCTTTGGTTTTATTCCGAAAGATATCAATGTATGCCCCTGGTGGGAAATCTGGTAATAGCTTTTCTAAGTACCCTGTCATTCGGGCTGGTTTGGTTGTTCGACTTTTTCACACTCATCAACCAACCGGATGCTTTTGTTGCGGTACAGGCTTCATTTCCGATCGTAAACAAAATATTATTGATTTATTTGGGCTTTGCCTTTCTGACCAGTCTGCTCAGGGAGTTGGTGAAAGATATTGAAGATGTTGACGGTGACCGCCGTTACGGATGCAATACATTTCCGGTTCAATACGGAATAAAATCAACAAAAATACCGGGCTTGGTATTTTCACTGGCCGGCGTTGCCTTGTCTTCATGGGCTCAGACCTTTTTTTATGATGCCGGTTTTATGTTATTGTTCGGGTGGTTCATCCTGATTGATCTGGGATTTGTCATCATCACCGTCCTGTTAATGAAGGCTGACAAAAAATCACATTTTTCCACCTTGTCGGTTATTATCAAGATATTGATGCTGGTTGGTATCCTTTCGATGGTGCTTGTTTATTTTGAAGTGTGAACTGGATTAAAAACACAATGCTGCTCAAAAAACTAAAGAAATATCATGTTGTCCTGGCTTCTGCTTCCCCACGTCGCAGGCAATTGCTTGAAGAAATGGGGATCAGGTTCGAACTCATGCCGAAACATGTGAATGAGGATTTCCCTTCGCATCTAAAACCCCGGGAAGCAGCCGAGTACCTGAGCAGGAAAAAAGCGGATGCTTTCTCTGGTGAAATAACGAAAAACATGCTGGTGATTACGGCCGATACGGTGGTAGCACTTAAAAACAAGATACTTGGCAAACCGGCTGGTAAAGAGGAGGCAGTTGAGATATTGGAACAACTGTCAGGGAACACGCACAAAGTGATTACCGGTGTGACACTGAAGACCCCGGAAAAAGAAATTACTTTTTCGGTGAGTACCGATGTCACCTTTAAAGTTTTATCACCGGATGAAATACGCCACTATATTGAAACCTGCATGCCATTTGACAAAGCGGGTGCTTATGGCATACAGGAATGGATTGGCCTCATCGCCATTGAGCACATCAGCGGTTCCTATTTTAATGTAATGGGCCTGCCGACACACAGGCTGTATGAGGAACTTACCGTTTTTTGTGAATGATGTATAATCCGCCGGGCAGCATTTTTTAATGTGATACTCTTGTTATTCGCACAAACTATAATTAAAAATTTCCCGGATATCATCTTGCAGCGCCTTTTTTGCGGGACTTAAGACTGTTGGGGACACCAACAACGGCAAGTACTTTTCAATAAAATATTTCAAAGCACCCGTAATTTTCCTCTCTTAAAAGCGCATTGATTTCATCTTTATCATGTTTTAACAAATCGGATATCTTCATGTTTTTTTCTATTAAAGATAGTTAATAAATTGAGGGTTTTCTGTGATTGGCCACCTGCAGGGCTATGGGACGTACCGCTGTTTATTGTTTGATTTTTGTGTTTACAAAATATTCTTTTAACGCTTCAATCTTAATATTTACAACTATTTGCGGTATGACCCATTGGTGGTGTTGACCTGGCTTTTTATCGTAGTCTTTCTATTTTTACAGGGTTTTGTCTTGTGTTAAAAACGTTAACTATGTCTATTCTGTTTTTAGTCTTGTTGACCCAATAAATTATTTCATTGGCTTCAATTCTTTTTATCCGGTAGATACTTTTTTTCAGGCCCGTGGTGGTGATCAGATTTTGAATGAGAGGTTTTTTTTAACACATTCGTAAAATGAAATCAACACATTTTTTTTCAAAGTTCAAATCAAAAAAGTAGCGGTATATTTGCCCAAAATTAATAGCCCGCGGGCAATCTGTTAAAATACTGAAAGACAAATGAGCAAAAAACCCCTGATACTGGTTACCAATGACGATGGAGTAACGGCGCCCGGCCTGAGAAAACTGATTGACATCATGCGCAATTTGGGTGATGTGGTAGTGATTGCCTCCGAAACAGCGATGTCGGGCATGGCACATGCCGTTACCATCAGGACGCCCCTGATGCCACGCCTGATCAAAGAGGAAGCAGGCTACAAGGAGTTTGTAACGAACGGCACTCCCACCGACAATGTGAAACTGGGGAAACACAGGCTGCTCAACCGCACGCCCGACCTGGTGGTGTCGGGCATCAACCACGGGTCAAATGCTTCCATCAACATTATTTATTCGGGGACGATGGCGGCTGTGCTTGAGGCAGCCATTGACGGCATTCCGGCCATTGGTTTTTCGCTGATGGACTATATGCCCGATGCCGACTTTAGCCATGTGGATGACTGGATTGTGAAAATTACGGAAAAGGTGCTGGACGAAGGGCTTCCCGAAGGGGTGGGCCTCAACGTGAACATCCCCGGGATTTCTGACGAACCCATCAAAGGGATTAAAGTGGTGAAACAGGCGAAAGCACGATGGGTGGAAGAATTTGAAGAACGCAAAGACCCTTACGGGAGAACTTATTACTGGCTTGGCGGTCATTTCGTTAACGGGGATCACCGCACCGAAACCGATGAAAAGGTGCTGGCCGATAATTATATTTCGGTGGTACCCGTGAAATTTGATTTTACGGCCCATGAATACCTGAACAGTTTTAAATTTGATTAAATTCATAATCATGTGGAAGCGGATATTCAATCGTAATCATTTTGGATTTGGCCTTTTGCTGGGGCTGCTTTTTCCCGCCCTGCTATGGCTGTTGCTTTATGCACTCGATATTCTGATCTTAAGTTTGTTTCATACACATATACTGGCCAAACAGGAATATCTTTATATTTTGAGCCTGGCGATCAACCTGTTGACTATCCGATATTATTTTGTCAACCTAAAATATGACAAAACCGGGCGGGGGATACTTCTTGTTACTTTTGTTTATGGAATTGCATATTTTGTTTTATTTTTAAACTAATTTATTGACCGGAAAGGGGATTTCATTAGCTCCGACCCTTGAACAGATGAAATATTACATTATAGCCGGAGAAGCCTCGGGGGACCTGCATGCAGCCAACCTGATGAAAGCCATAAAAGAACGGGATAATGCAGCAGAATTTCGTGTATGGGGCGGCAACCGGATGAAAGCGGCGGGTGGAGATCTGGTAAAACATTACCGCGATCTGGCCTTTATGGGGTTTGCCGAGGTCATTGAAAAGCTTCCTGTTATTCTGAAAAATATCTCTTTTTGTAAACAGGATATTATCCGCTTCAAACCGGATGCGTTGATATTGGTTGATTATCCCGGTTTTAATCTGCGTATTGCCGAATTTGCCAAAAAAGTCGGCTTCAGGGTTGTTTATTACATCTCACCGCAGGTGTGGGCATGGAAAAAGTCGCGGGTAAAAAAGATCAAAAAGTATGTGGATAAAATGATCGTTATCCTGCATTTTGAAAAAGAATTTTATGCCCGGTACGGTGTTGATGTTGATTTTGTCGGTCATCCTCAACTGGATGCCCTGGCAGAAGAAACGGTTACCCCCAAAGAAAAATTTTACGAAAAATATTTGCTGGATGACCAGCCCATCATTGCTCTTCTTCCGGGAAGCCGGAAACAGGAAGTGGGAAGAATGCTCAGTATTATGCTGGAGGTAATGCCCGATTTTGAAACTTACCAGTTTGTGGTAGCAGGTGTAAATACCATCACACTGAAATACTACCGGAGCATCATCGGCGAAAAGCCTGTACATGTGCTAATTAATGATACACACGACCTGCTTCATTATGCCGAAGCCGCGCTTGTAACATCCGGAACGGCTACACTGGAAACGGCACTGACAGGCACACCCGAGGTGATTTGCTACAAAGGAAACAGCCTGTCGTACCGGATTGCTAAAAAGTTAATTGACGTAAAATACATTTCCCTTGTCAACCTGATTATGGACAAAATGGTGGTGAAGGAGTTGATACAGCACGAACTAAACAAAGATAACCTCGTGAAGGAGCTGGATGCGTTGCTTTATGATCCGGTCACACGAAAAAGAATCAAAAGCGATTATGTCGAATTGAGGAAGAAACTGGGGCAGGAGGGGGCTTCGGGCAGGGCTGCCGAATTGATTGTTGGTATGTTGAAGATTAAATAATCATTCCTTTCTTTTTTTTAACAAAACATTATAAATTCCTATTATCCAAATAATTTTTCCTATCTTGTAAAGCCAAAAACTATAAGCCATGCTTTGGTGGGAGAAACCCTTTGTCAGGATTTTTTTCTTTTATACAGCGGGGATACTGCTGGTAAATTATGTGCCGGCTGTCCGGTTGATACCGGTTGGTGTTTACCTGTTGATTATTGCCGTATTGCTTGTTCTTGCCTTTGTTCTTTACTATAAAAATAAGGCATGGAACCTTTCGTGGATTAACGGGCTGACGGTGGGCTTGATCCTGTTTTTTCTGGGGGTCTTTGCCACCGGGCTTCGATATTCAGAAACAGCACGCCCTGTTATTACCACAACGGGAATTTACACAGCCCGCATCATCAGGGAGCCTGTCATCCGGGAAAAGACAGTAAAAGTGTTGCTGCGCCTTGAAGAGTTGGGTAGTTCAAAAGACAGCCTTTTCAGGCCGGTGAGAACATTGGCTTTTTTTGCAAAAGACAGTTTGTCGGAAGCGTTACAATATGGTGACCTCCTTGCAATAAAAGGCCATCCTTCAATACCCGAAAGCCCCCGGAACCCGGGTGAGTTCGATTATGCCGGTTTCCTGAAGATGAACGGCATACCCTTCACACTTTACCTCCGGCAAGGCCAGTGGAAATATCTGGGCTATGAACCCGGGAACCCTTTGATAGCGATAGCCGGTAATGCCCGCAAATACCTGATCCGGGCTTTACAAACCAACGGGCTCGATCATCAACGGCTGGCAGTGGTGGCGGCCATGCTCCTGGGATACGATGACCTGATGAACCCTGAAGTTGAGCAACAATATGTTACCGCAGGCGCCATGCACATCCTCTGTGTTTCGGGTTTGCATGTGGGGATCGTTTATTTGGTTATGAACTTTTTGCTTTCTTTTATAAAACAGGAACGCTTTAAACGTTTTGTGAAACCAGTTATAATACTACTTGTCATCTGGGCTTATGCTTTGCTCACCGGGATGTCTCCGGCCGTAACCAGGGCTTCGGTCATGATCTCCATGTTTGTCATTGGCGGTGCAATAAACCGGACAAACGACCTGTTCAATACGCTTGCTGTATCAGCCGTTTTAATGTTGTTTATCAATCCCCTGCTTTTGTTTAATGTTGGTTTCCAGTTGTCTTATTCTGCTGTGCTGGGAATCCTGATCTTTTATAAACCGCTTTACGGGTTGTTTTATTTCCGTTTTGGACTTGTTGATAAAGTTTGGTCACTACTTGTGATTTCATTTGCGGCGCAACTGGGTACCTTTCCCCTGGCTGCCCATTATTTTCATTACATGCCTGCTTATTTCTGGATAACCAACCTGTTCGTTATCCCATTGTCTTTTATCATTATTGCAGTTGGTTTCGCCTTCGTGGTTTTTTCATGGTTTCCTTTTGTTGCCCATTGGTTGGGTATTGCACTATCGGGCATCGTTTACCTTTTGAATTTATTGGTAAACGGGGTTGGCCGTTTGCCTTATCACGGTTTTTACGACCTGAATTTTCCCTGGCTGAAGGTGTTGTTGGTTTATGGAATGATCATGTCATTCTTTATGGTTTTGTTAATGAAAAAAGTAAGATACCTGTTCCCTGCCATGACTTTACTTTTGCTGCTTGCCGGTTATCAGACTCTGCATAAAATCAACCTGCTCAGGCAGGAAAAGCTGATTGTTTACAGTGTGAACAAACATACGGCCCTGGATTTTATACGCGGAACCCGGCATGTTTGCCTTGTGGATTCGGTACTCGGCGAATATCCTCAAATGGCAGACTATCAACTGGAAAACAACAGGATTGCATTGGGCCTGGGCGAAAACTATATGCCCGTTAATGAAGCGGTGCCCGGCTTGAAACCCGGTTTGTTTTTTGATGGGGAATTCGGTGATTTTAACGGATACCGGTTTATGGTTATTGGCGATAAGTTTGACTATCATGCCTTGAGAAGATTTAACCAGAAACTGGATGCAGTCATTGTCAGGGGAAACGATTACCTTGACCTTAACACCGTTATGCAGGTTTTGGATTTTGATTTGCTGATTGTGGATTCATCGGTGCCGTTATGGAAACGCAGGAAACTTGAAAAGCTGGCAGGTTCACGTGGCATTCACTATTATGATGTGAGAAAAAACGGAGCGTTGGTTGTTGATTTAAGAAAAGAGAAATAACCTTCTGCCGGCTCATTGAATAAACTGAAAAAAATTTGCAGAAATCAAAAAAGGCAGTATTTTTGCTGTCCCAAATTTGTGAAAGTTCATAAAGAGTTTGGTCCGGTAGTTCAGCTTGGTTAGAATACGTGCCTGTCACGCACGGGGTCGCGGGTTCGAGTCCCGTCCGGACCGCTTTATAATCATTAAACCCTCTGTAAATCAGAGGGTTTTTTATTTTAAGGTGACAGATTGGGTGACAGATTTATTTGCTTTTTATTTTTATTTGCTTTTATCTGAGCTTTAAATCGAGCAATCGTATCCTTTAGGTCTTCCAGATCAATAGGCTTGACAAGAAAATCAAACGCACCCAATTTAATGGCTTTTATTGCATTTTCCTGGTTTTTTGAGATAAAAATCAAGGCAGGATGATCAAACTTTGAATTTAATTCATTGACGATTTCAAGACCGTTCATTCTAGTATTGTCCATATCAATAAAAACAAGGTCTAGCTTTGATTTATTAATCGCAGATATTGCGTTTTCCATTTTTTGATCTTGATCAATTAATCTGATATCATTGATCATTTTTGAAAAGTAATTAAACCGGTCGAGTATGGTTTGATCTTCGGATATAAGTATGCAGGTTGTAGGCATTGTAAGTAAAAAAATTGATTCTATCAAATATTATGATCAGACTGCTTTTCTTCTCCTTCGATACTATCGGTAATAATTTTAAGTGCCTTTTTAAAACTTGAAATGCCAACCAACGCTTCATAAGTCCTTGATTTTGGAATCTGAATGGCATGACCTCCTGTTAAAGCCATTGTCAGATATGGTAACCGAAAGAATCGCATAGAACCAGCACCAGTGATTGAAGCAAAATTGAATCCCATACCAAGGCCTGAGGCCGTAATTGGGATAATTGTTCCATAATTAAATATTTTTCCAAAAGCACTTTGACTTACAGCTATATCATTTATTTTGTTTATTGAAAGAATTCTTTCTCTATGATTAAGAATTCCTGCTGATGTTTTGATATAATTGTTTGCGATTACATATTTATGGCTTCTTCTGAATAATTCGGTATATAAAAATGAAACAAGTGAATAAGCTATAAAAATTATCAATTCTATGTTCGAGTAAAAAAGGGAGTAAGTTGGATTATTTGTGTAAGGTTCATTGAAATACAAATACTTGATAACTATCGAAATTACAAATCCACAGAGAGGGATTACAAAATATTTTAAGTTCAATTTTAGGAAAGCAAAGCCTAAGGATGGGATTAAAATTATGATACCAAAAATGATGTAAAAGTTTATTACATTCAAATCAAATGGGAGTAATGAATTCATGTATTCGATGATTATCTGTTTTTCATAAAATAGGTAAATGCATACACAAATTATATAGATTGATGGAAAATAAAATGGAAAGAATGAAAAAAAAGATGGTCTCCCTTTAAATAATATTCTTTCCATTTTATAATAATTTGAGATTAATCCAATAAAATCATTTTTTACACATCCAATTTTCTTCTGATATCCTTCTTTTTCTGTCGCTTTCCTCTTCCTTTACCCATTTTAAAAACAATTACAAATAAAATAATGACAGCAATGATTACTCCTATACCGAGAAACATGCCGTTTCCTCCTGAATCTAGTAAAACCATAATAATTAATTTTTAGTTAAACAATTTATTTAAAAATCCTTATTTAATATAAGGATTCACTATTTATATCTTATAAAGACTTTACTTGAAACTCCCTGTAAAGTCGGATGTTGTTCTTTTGCCTGCAATCTTCTTGAGAAGTAAGGGATACCTTCAGTTGGTGATGATATATAATCATAGATTTCTTGATATGTTAATTGACCATCACCATTTGTGTCAGAGTTTTTGGAGTCCTTGATTGCTCTGAGGAAAAAGTATGTAAATAATCCGTGTTGCTGGTCATTGTACCAGCAGGATGGCTCTGTTGCTTCAGATGAAGACAATAAAACACCATTCGGAATTGAGAAAGCAGGATTCTGGACTTTTGGGATAATTGAACTGATATTGCTGTGAACATCTTCACCAGAGAAACATGCATCCATTACAACGGTAACACTTTTTGCTGGCAATTTTGACAGATTCATATATAAGGTTTCAAGACTATAACCTCTGAATTCAAGGTATTGTGGATCACATTCTACAGGAACCAAGTAGCCCTTGTGGTTTTCTAAACCCGGAGCGCCATGCCCGGAATAGTATATAAAAACATCAGACACATTTTGCTTTATCATATTATAAAGCCTTCCTTTATGATACTCCTGATTTCCAAAAATTTCTTCAAAATCAGCTTTAGTAATATCCTCTTTATATAGGATATTGCCTTCTTTATAACCCAGTGAGTTTATGAGATAATTCTTTATTGATCTTGCATCATTTATTGCATATTCCACTGGATTTGTATTCTGATAATCTTTATTGCCAATAATAATGGCTACTGCATTTGGCTGTGACATTCGGGTCCTTGGTAAATCTCTGTCAACATCTATCTCCCTGTCTATTGTAACAACACTCTCCGTTTCACTTGTATTTACACTAAAACCACCAATATTGATTTTTACTGGTTCAAAAGCAACTGTTACCCTCTTTCGTTTAAATGTCAATCTGTCACGATAATTGTATCTGTAATATCTGTCTAGGTCAGGGTTTTTAATTGTCATACTTAACAATGCAAAACCTTTATCAGTCAAAGTATACTGAGGCGAAATAAACTGCAAACGATCCTTGTTTCTTTCTAATGATTGTGCCTGATGATTGTATCTTGGAACTTTTACATAAATTGCCGATAACCCTAAAAATTTTATTCTGAACACTTCATTATCAGGATCATATTCCATTTGCTCAATTTCCAGATTTATAATCTGTCTTGCAATTTCATTTATTTTACCTGATACCAGTTGTTCAATCTTTTTTCCCCTGTTTTCCTCAGTAACTCTTTTATAGTATTCTGTCGCACTTTCATATTTTCCTTGTTGTTGCCATTTGTTTATTTTATAATTCACATAACTCTCAATTTCATTCTGAATTTTAGGATAATTAACAAGAGATACGTCAAATGTTAAAGTTTGACATTTAATATTAATTAACAGAACAATACTTACTATATTAAACAGAATTATTCTTTTAATCATGGCTAGTTTAAAATTTGTATCCTATTCCAACTCCAGCAACACTATTTGCAGAAAATAATGACAGGTTAATAGGTATTGTAAGATTTTTAAAAACAAATGCAAATTCTATAAAAGCCCAAACAGGAGTAATTAAATAAGGATCTTTAATAATATTTATTCCAAATGACATGGAAAAGATCTTCCTCGGATTATACCACCTGTAGGCAATTGCCACACTTGATTTGGGATTACCATAACTTTCTAATGGAAATATAAAACTAACCTGTATCCCGTGATAAATACCTCTGAAAGTCCTAAAAAGAACACTCCAGCTAATCCCTAAATTAAACATGTATTCTTCTCCTCCAAAGTGCATTCCAATCGCAGGAAAATTTAAAACTACTGGTATTATTTCATGACAATCTAATTTTATTTTTAATTTTCCTATGTAGTTAAAACTATTTGTTGCTTTCCATACAATTGTTTTATTTTTACCTATCCCTACTTTCCCAATATTACCTTGTGTATTTTCAATAACTTCTTTAAAAGTTTTTCCATTATCAATAGAATAAAAAAGTCTTACCTTATAATACCTTATTTTTACTTTGTCCTCATAAGAAGGCAAGAGATCATATTTAATATGTAATTCATCTCCAATTTGTTGAACCTTTATATTATTTATACAAGATTGGGCATTTGAATAATTAAATACAGAAAAATTTATTAACACAAACAACAAGCATTTTAACTTTAAAAAAGATAGCTTTACCAATGATCTATTAGTATTAAATTTATACATTTTAAAACTTTTATGATTGTTTTTGAATAATACTTTTAATTTGCATCACTCTTAAGTCAATTGGTATCTTAAATATCCATTTCAAGATATTATTTAGATTTACTTTGTTTCTTATCCACGGAACATCAATCTTTGTATAAACAAATATCAAATTGTCAATTTCTGATTTATTCTCATCACTTAATTCAATAGAATAACCAGGTTTGTATGCCGGATGAATGGGAAATTCTACGGATACTCCTTTCCTAAATAAAACATCCGGTCTGTCACTTAAATAATCAGAAATGGGATTTTTATAAGGATAAAGCAATATTGCTTCTTTGCCGTTTACTGAAAATATTTTGAGGTATCCATCTTGGGAAGGAATAAATGAAAATGAGATCAATTCATTCTCGTAATAAGTATCTTTTAATCCTTTGATTTGAAAGAACAGTGAAGGGTCTTTCTTTTTATTATATTTATATACTGTTGCATCAATCTCCACTTTGATTATCATATTACCATACTCATCAAAGCTTCTTTTTTCAGGATAGACACTGTCAACGAGAATAGCTGCATTTGCTTCGATCGTTGAAATTTCATTAAAGTAACGATTAACCTTATTTCCATTACTATTCTCAAAAGAAGTTGTTATAACGGAAACGTCTTCGGTTATTCCAACTTCTTTATATGCCCTCTTTTGGGCCTCAAAAATTGCCTCTTGCAAGGCTTCTTTAGGAGTTATGTCTCTGCTTATTGATGTTCCACTTACGTGGACTTTTATCTTATTCTGTGCCCAAACCGGCTCTATATAAAAAGTTATTAAGTATAGAGTAACTAAGATGGTTTTTATTTTCCAATTGTTAGTTGGCATCTTGTTCCTTTTCGAATTTTTCCATTTCTTCGTTAAAGATTTTCTCAAACTGGTGTTTGTCGAAATCTAACTGTAATTTGGCATCACTGCTGACACCTTTGTCAATCCCATTTAAGATTGCTTCTTTTGAAGCCTCGATAGCAAGCCAATACTGATAAGTTTTATCATTTTTCTGTAATAGTTTTTCTCCAATTATTTTAACATTATTCAGTTCCTGTTTTACAACTTCCAGTGATCTTTCATCAAATTTATTTTCCCACTCTTTCTTGTCTTTAATTGCCCGCTGGTTGATGTATTGATCTGTTACTCTCTTGATCAGTGACTGAATATTTCCAGCCATTTCAGATTTTGCATTGTGTTCAGCCATTTTTTTTGCTGTTGCAAGGTCCGGACTTTCCCCTACCTGCTTTGCTCTGAAATAATCTTTGTTAGTTTCATACTCTTTGCCCGTAAGGGGAATCTTAATTTCTGTAGAATTATCAGCTTTTGTTAATTCTTTTTTTGAACTACAGGAGAAAAATACTATCACGGAAAAAAAGGTAGCAACTATATAAACTATTAAGGTTTTCATAGGATTAATACTTTTAGTTAGGATTAATATTTTCTGCTAACAGGAATACCGGAAAAACCGTAATTACTTTTGAATGATTCTTTACCAGAATAATCTTTTACCAATGTTCCAATCTTTAGGTTTGTATATGGGGAATACACCGGTTTTTCAAAATGATTGGAAGAGTGTCCAATTGTTCCAAAACTGGGTAAACTGGAATTTCTGTCAACTAGGGATTCAAGACCTGTTCCAAAGTCTTTTCTAATTTCTAAATTTTTCATGATTGTGGATTTTTAATTAAACATTGATCAAAAGTACTGTGGGTCAGCATCCAAGTCAATACAATCAGGACGGTATATTACTACCCTCTTAAGGGTATAATTAGGGGAAACTAATTGAGAATAGACAATTTTATTATTGTGCTATATCATTTTAGCGCAGCAATCCTACGAATAAAAGGACTATACCAAACCACATTGCTTGGCAAACAAAACCAGTTCTGATGTTTTATGAAGATTCAGTTTTCGTAGTATATTTTTGCGATGAGTATCAACGGTGTATTTGCTGATGAATAATTCCTCGGCTATTTGATCTGAGGTTTTAAGCTCTCCAATACATTTAAGTATTATACGTTCTCTTTCAGTCAACAAATTCAAATGTTCTACATATTGATTGGTAGGCGGACTCGTATTACCTAGTATCTTTTTTCTATACCTCTCAAGTGATTCTTTCAACTCTTCCAGATCAATTGGTTTAACCAGAAAATCAAAAGCTGCATTTCTAATGGCCTTGATGGCATAAGTGCTGTATCCGGTTACAAAAATAAAAACAGGGTTCACGTTGCGGGCACGGACTTCTTTAATGACATCAAAACCGGTCATTCGCGGCATTTCCACATCAATAAATACCAGATCGGGCTGTAAGTGTATGATTTGTTCAACGGCAACTTCGGGATGACTGTTTTTACTTATCAGTTCAATATCATCGAAATAAGTGATCAATTTTTCAAAGCGGTCCAATACCGCTTTCTCATCATCCACCACTATGCAGGTCAGGGTTTTCATTGTCAGTTAATATCAATTTAAGGGGTATCGTGATAATGACTTTTGTTCCTTCCGTGTGGTTAAAATTATCAATTAAATCAATTACCTTATATTTTATTTTGATTTTATATTCCTTCCGGTAATAATCCAGGATCAAGTCCAGGATATTCATGCCTTTACCTGTACTCAATTTATTGTATTCTTTTGCCTTTTTTCTTCCAACCCCGTTATCGGATATTTCAATAGTATAGTTCTTATTATCAGAGGTAACAATGATTTGTATTTTGCCGTCACTATTAAGATGTTTAATCCCGTGTTTCACCGCATTTTCAACAAAGGTATGGATCAGGGTTTTGGGTATGATGATTTCAGTATTCAGGTTTTCAGCAACAGTTATCTCAAATTCAAATTTATTGCTGTATCTGAATTGTTCCAGTTCCAGGTAATTGTTTACATAATCCAGTTCGTCCTTCAGTGTAACCAGGATTTGATCGGAATTGATCAGCGTGTCGCGCAACATTTTGGTAAATTTTCCCAGTACATTCAATGCCTTTTCCCTGTCCCTTTTATCAAAAAGTGTTGCTATGGATTGCATTAAATTCAGGGTAAAGTGTGGTGACATCTGGTTCTTCGCAGAAGTTAATTGTAATTCCATTATTCTTTTTTCGGTTTCATATTTCCGTCTGACTCTCGCTTTTTGTATTTCTTCCAACACAAATACCAGCAAGAAGATTAGTAGGTAAATTCCAAAATAGATCGCATATTGCAAAGAATAAAGTGGATTCTTTTCGTATTGAAAAGTGTAATTATGTTGTCCCGCGTGAATAAAAAGCAAAGGAGGTTTATTTTTTTTCAAGATCATTGAAATCTTAAGACTTCCCGGTAAATTATTTGGCGTTGACAATTTTACAGGATTTGAAAAATCACTTCGGGTCACTATGAGAGACTGTTCCTCCGGACCACTAAAAATGATTTCATTGTTTCCATCCTGATCAACATCCAATAAGAATGGATTTGGATGAAGCACAACTTTTTTCAATTCCGTAATGTATTTCAGATTCAACTGTTCATCAATCTGATAAATCTTTCTTTCATTGGTCAGGAAAAATAAATTTTCAATTGTCCCGGGATCCTGGGTGATCAAAGTTCCATTTTGAAATTGATCAATATTTCTTTTCCTTATCAAATTACCATCAATATCATAAAGACGAAGTTCATTTGGGATATTTTCAGTTCCCGAATGGATTTTTAAAACGCATAATAAATTCCCGTTGTCAATTTTTAGCGGCCTCACAATGATTTTTGTTTTGTACCGGCCCATTGGAACCGGAGGAAATAAAAATCTGAGGTCTTTATCCAAAACCATAAGCCAGCAGCAGGTATCAGGAAAAGGGATATTGTCTTTAGGTTTGCAATTACCATACGCGCTTCCTCCAAATATGTATTCATCAAACCCGTCATTGTTAATATCATAAGCTAAGGGATCCACGGTTGTAATTCCTGTTTTTGGTGATTTTATTAATAATTGTTTCGCCGGATCAAACGAATAAAACCTTCTCGGCTGTTTCGTCATTCCTGCATTTATTGAAAAATTGATTTCAGAAATGCCATCATGATTCCGGTCACTAAATTTACTAAAGTATATTGAATGATCTTTCTGATTATTATAATCTTTATAAGTATCAACAAAATAATCTCTGATAATTTCAGCTTCATGTCTATTTTTAAAAGGCGATATGACTTGCAAAAAGGTGGAATCATTATATTCGGTAGTAAAAATAATCTCAGACAGTCCATCCTTATTTATATCATAAAATGTATAGCCGTTTAACCGGCCCTTATAATTCCATTGGTCAATGATCTTTTCATTTTCGCGAACAATGATTGATGGTGTATCGGGATAAAAATAAAAAAACCAGATTTCTTCTGAATTACCATCATTATCCAAATCATGATAAACAATTGTTTTGCTTTTGGACGTAATAGATGAACCAACTAAGCGGGCATGAAATTCAGGAAAATTCTTAGGTATGAATAGTATTATGATGCTACCCAGAATCAGACTAATTGTGACCGGGTGCGATAAAATATCGATGATCTTTTTTGGTCCCAAGGCGAGCATTTGAGCAAAGGTAAATAAATTTTAGCAATGTTTGTAATCAATACCATCCAAAATAAAAATTGTAAATTGGCATATAAATAGTTGTGATATCATGCATTTAATAGGTTTTTCCACCAAATATGGTTGGTCGTTATGATATTTATATTATTTTTGAATGACAAATCAGTCATTAACCATGAAAATAGGACTTTATGAATGATATATCATACACGAACTGGGTTTCTATGAGCGATAAAACGCTTACAGAAACCATTGGTGCTTTCATAAAGCACCACCGCTTAAATCAGAATAAAACCCAGAAAGAAGTATCTGTTGCTGCCGGCATCAGTCGTTCCACGCTGAGTTTATTGGAACGGGGAGAAACAGTAAGTTTAAGTACACTTATCCAGGTGCTTCGTGTACTTGATCTCCTGTATATAATGGATGTATTTCAGGTGAAGAACGAAATAAGCCCGATTGAATATGCCAAATGGCAAAAGAAGAAAAAGAAACGGGCACGTAATAAAATCAAAGATAAACCCGCTAAGAATGAATTGGAATGGTAGATGTTGCTGAAGTGATAGTATGGGGTGAATTAGCAGGCGCCGTGCGCTGGGATCAAAACCGTGGTTTAGCCGATTTCCAGTATGATAATAAATTTCTAACTAAAGAATGGAATCTTTCACCGATTAAGATGCCCACCTCTTCAGGAAAACAAATCTTTTCTTTTCCTGAATTGCGGGGAAATTCCACTTTCATTGGTCTTCCCGGCCTGTTGGCCGATTCACTGCCCGATAAGTATGGTAATCAACTAATCGACACCTGGCTGGCAGAACAGGGAAGGACTCCAGACTCCATGAACCCGGTGGAGAAGCTCTGCTTCATAGGAACACGTGGAATGGGAGCAATGGAATTTCAACCCGCGCATTTTAAAAAAGCAACATACACCTTCAGCGTTGAAGTTGAAAGCCTGGTTGAGTTGTCAAACAAAATATTAAATCAACGACAAAAATTTCATGCCAACCTGAATGCCAGAGATAAAGATGCGATGAAAGATATCCTGAGAATTGGCACATCCGCAGGAGGGATGAGGGCAAAAGCAATTATTGCTTTCAATGAAAAAACAGGAGAGGTAAGATCTGGCCAAACACGCGTCCCTAAAGGTTTCAATCATTGGCTGATTAAATTAGATGGTATAAATGAGGAACAATTGGGAAACCCTGGAGGTTATGGCCGTATTGAAATGGCTTACTACCTGATGGCAACTGATTGTGGTATTGAAATGATGGAATCGCGCCTGTTGGAAGAAAACGGCAGGGCACATTTTATGACCAGGCGTTTTGATCGCGAAGGCTCTGACACAAAACATCATATTCAAACCTTCTGTGCCTTACAGCATTTCGATTATAAAGAAGTGATCAGCTATAGCTATGAGCAACTGTTTCAAACCATGCGTTTGCTGAAGTTACCCTACCCGCAAGCGGAACAAATGTACCGAAGGATGGTGTTTAATGTTATGGCAAATAATTGTGATGACCACACTAAGAACTTCGCATTCAGGCTGAAAAAGGACGGCGTTTGGGAACTTGCCCCTGCTTATGATATTTCTTATTCTTACGACCCTGTCAGTCAATGGGTGAGCCGGCATGCACTAAGTGTTAACGGAAAAAGAAATAATATCTCTAAGAACGATTTGCTCACCGTAGCAAAATCAATGAACATTAAAAAAGCAGAACAAATTATCAAACAAATAAATGAAATTATCAAAAAGTGGCCTGCTTATGCTGAAAAAACAAAAGTAAACCCGAAAAAAAGGGATGCTATTACGCCAACATTGATCACGTTTTAAAAGAAAAATGGAAATCTCCAAACAATTTATTTGCTTTTTCTTTTCCGATCCTTTCAACCATTTTCAGCCTCACTTCCCCCCAATATTCAAAACGCTCCCTGTTTTAATGGTCAGCGTAGCAGCTACGTCAATGGTGAGGACTCCGCATGAGGCTTCCCCGGTTACTTTTGCGCTGTTTGCCGTATTGGTTATGGTTACTTTGGAACCTGCATCCGGCGGGTATGTTGAGGTTGTTCCGCCGTCACTCCAGTTGGCTGCCGTATTCCAGTCATTGGAAACGTTGCCGTTCCATTCCAGCGTTTTATGATGCCACTCCGGGGTCATGTCCGTGTCATCGGCAGTGCTGCTTATGATCCATTCCGGGGCGGTCCAGGTGTTGCCGGGTGCTGTTACCGTGAATACCCTCACGGCTTTGGAATTGGTGTATTCCCATCCCTGTCCGGTGCCGTCAACATCAATCACCCCGTAAGCATCAACAAGCGTACCTGTAGTATTGTTCCCGCCATAATAAAGAAAATAGCCATCGTTACCGTTACCGCTTACAACACCGCTGTTCATATTGGCGTTAAAGCCATAAGCGTTGAAAAAATCTGTCGTTCGGTAAGAAATAACAAAAGTTTCTCCTGCTCCGACAGTGCCGGTTAGTTGGATGTTTGCCCAAGTGCCTCCATTTGCCTGCCGGGATAAATACCATGTATCACGGCTAAAGTCAATTGTGGAATCGCTGTTGTTATACAATTCCACAAATTTTGCATTGGCTGCATTTGCCGGATCGGCCACTTCGGAAATAATCAGGTTTGTGTTGGTGTCACTGCTTCCGCCACCCCATATTGAGTCAACAAACTCAGGATGGTCAATAAACGGGTTTCTGTTGTTTTGGTAACTGTAATAGATAATGTCATTCCTGTTTCTTTCCCAGTTGTCCACCGGGTCGGCAGTGTTCCAGGCCAGCAGCGTTGACAGTTTTCCGTAATACGGCTCTTTGTTGGGTGCCGTATTCACGTAATCAACAACTTCAAGGTCAGGTTCGCCATTGTCACCTTCATAGCGTGTGGCCATGTAAAATATCATCCGGGCAACATCCCCTTTTACTTCGTCACGCGGTTCCCAGATATTGGTGCTTTCATAACAGTTGGTTGGACCCGAACCGTCAATATATTGCACTGTCCCGTAATCAAAGTCCCTGTTGTTTTTTGCCGAATTAACCGAAGCGTCCGTTGGCCTTATATGGTGCAGATCGGTTCCGCAGGGCGGGTTATTTCCAAAATCACCGTGGCTTTTGCTCCAGGTGTGTTCCCTGTTCCATTGCTCCGAACCGTTTCCAAACTCCGTTTTGGGATAGGACCATCCGGTGTAAAGGCAGATTACATTGTTTGTGTTGAGTGTGTCCTCGTCAGTATTTTTCAGGGCTTCTTTCACCGCGTCGTATGAAAGTTCGGTGTGGCCTTTTATAATATTGTGCAAAGCGGTTTTCAGCGCATCACCGGTTAATCCGTCCGTGCCATCATAATAGCCGGCAGGGATTTGTGCGAAACCTAAAACATAAAATAGAGCAAATGCTGCTATAACGCATTTTACTTTTATAACTCGTTAAAAACCAATAACAAAGTCTAATATTATTTTAAGCTCTGTTGCTACAAGGCTTTGTCAAATACCGATTTTTTCAAACCAAAGAGGTTTAATACCTGTTCTTGT
>CAJVWU010000063.1 GCA_913009755.1 uncultured Bacteroidia bacterium | reverse complement strand
AAGGCGACAAAGCGGGTCTTGGGGAATCTGAACCGCTAAATCGAACAAGATTTAGCGGATCGAAAAGTAGTATAGATGTGAACATACCGAGGGGGAGCTTTTGGAATTTTTTCGATCCGCTTTGTCCAAGGCGACAAAGCGGGTCTTGGGGAATCTGAACCGCTAAATCGAACAAGATTTAGCGGATCGAAAAGTAGTATAGATGTGAACATACCGAGGGGGAGCTTTTGGAATTTTTTCGATCCGCTTTGTCCGGGGCGACAAAGCGGGTCTCTGCTTTACTTCAATTTCGAAGCCAGCACCCCGGTTTTTTTAAATTCTTTCACATTGCCTTCAAGGTCGAATACGCGGATATAAAAAATATAAATGCCCACCGGGGCTTTGGAATTGTTGTCTTCAAGGCCATCCCAGTTCACCGCACCTTCCGTCCCCAGGTATTCGTTGTTGACCAGTTGCCGGACTTGTTGACCACCGGAATTATAGATAATTACGCTCATCATATAACCGGGCTGGCTGAAATTGTATTTAATGCTCAGCATATCGTTGTAACCATCATTATCTGGAGAAAATATTTCCGGTTCAATGGTGATTTCATCACTGGTTTCCCCTGCCGGGACGAATTGCGAGTTCTGATAAGCCGGTGTGCCGAAGCCCGCACTTTCGGCTGCCGAATGCCAGTTGTTTGGGTCCTGCGTGGGGCTGTCAAAATTTGTCCGTTCCAGCGATACCCCGTCCACATATTGCAACAGCGGATATTGCATGTCTTCAGAATAGTTGAACACATCAATAAACTTTCCACTCAGCGAAGATAAAATACAAACCCCGTTATCGTTGTTATAAGCCGGAAAAGGGTCAACCCGGAGAAAGCCGGCGGGATTTTGGGTGACATATTGTTTTTTAACAGTTTCGGGCGAGGAAGTCAACAGCAGGTATTCGCCGGGAACAAGCAATTGTTGTTCGTCGCTGATGTTATAATACGAGGTGTCCGGCGGGTTTGGCGGACTTATTTTTACCGTACCCAGTTGCATCAGGTTCAGGTCAATTACTTTTTGTGAACGGTTGTAAATCTCAACATAATCCACCCCACCGGTCCAGGGATTGAACAATATTTCATTGATTACCACATCATTTTCCGAAGCCTCTTCACCCAATCCGAACGAAATGACGGTGTCATTTGCAAGGTGAATCCCCATACAATTCGCAAGGTTCTTTTTTATGGTCAGATGATAAACCGTCCCCTTTTGGAATGTATTTTTAAAATAGAGTTCCGCCAGGTTGTGTTCATCTTCAAAAATATAAACGTCAGCAGGAATGCCTGTTCCCTGATCCACACTATAGTTGTTTTTGTCAGCCAGGCTTCCGGCCTCCATTGCCTGGTTAAAATAAATCCGTAATATATCTCCGGCCACCACCTCAAGGCGGTCCACTTTGGGAAGCAGCACCAGGTCGCTGTAAACCGAATTTTTCGATCCGGGGGTTCCTCCCTGTCCGTTTTCCGAGGCCTTCCAGTTTTCGCTTTCCGAGCAGATGTTTCCGGGATTGATCTGTTCCAGCGACCAGCCCCCGTCTTCTTTGTCGGGGTCTTTGTACCATTTATTTGTATAGGCTATTTGAGAAATCGTCGTGCCCGATTTGTCAACCAGTGTTAAGGTCTGTCCCGAGTTGGTCAGCGAAAAACTGCTAAACCCGTAAAAACTGCCGTAGGGAATAAAATCACTTTCGGCATCCTTTTTTGCCAGGATCAGATAACCGCCGGCCTCCAGCACAAACGGGCCAAAAGTTTTTTCGGAAGTTCCCACAATGAGTTTCCACCCGTCAAGATTGATGGCACTGTTTGTCCGGTTCAGCAACTCCAGATACTCATAATCAGGCAGGCCTACCGGTGGCGAAGGGTCGGCCATAATCTCATTGATCACCACATCAAAAGGCAGGGGCAGATAATAGGAAAAATCCGTCTGAACAGGAACAATCACATTGCCCGACAGGTCTTTAATGCCTGAAACATTCAGGGTGTAATTTTTCCCGGCCTCAAATTTTTTATCAAATATCAGGTTCACCACCGTTGAATTTTCAACATTCAATTTCGCCTGAACAGGATTACCGATATTATCCGAAACTTTATAATTTTTCAAAGTTTCCACACTTTTCTTATCCGGCACCTCGCTAAAATGAAGCTGCAGGGTTGTGTCCGTACCGGCAGCCAGTGAAATCAATTCCGGCGGTAGGGTATCAATGATCTGCAACCCGGCATACACCTCATCAAAATACATTTTACTGCTGTTGCTTTTGGTGTATTTGCAGTAAAAGCCGATGTAATTTGTTTGGGTAAACATGTTGTCGGTGCCTTCACACTGGGGCTGAAAGTTCTCACCTCCCGACGGATCGGCAAGCACTTTCCAAACCCCCTGAGCATTACGGGTAACTTTAATTCTTATGGTAAATGATGAAGCAATAAGGCCGTCGCTTCCACGGCAAACCGAAACCACCTCTTCCCCTTGTTGCCTGAACAGTTCAATTGCATCGTTGCTGCCCGATTCACCCAGTTGAAGGAAATAGCCGTCAAGGGGGCCGGTAATCTCTTCCTGATCGCTCACCAGGTAAAACCGGGCATTGTTGTTGGAAGACGGGCTGAACGACAGCTTTACCCAAAAACGCCACTCGGCATCTGATCCCATTGAATTGGCCGTTGACAGATATGACAGGCCGGCTGCCGTGTCATTCAACTGAAGCTGGAAATTGCCGTTGACTTTAAACTTGTTCTGAGTGCCTGTCCATGTTGGGTTTTTGGTGAAATCACCGTCTTCAAAATCATCAGATACCTGAGCCGATAAAAGAACCGGGAAGAATAATACGAGAAAGATTAGCTGTTTCATTTTTTATAATTTTGCGGCTACTCAAATAAGGACTTGTAAAAATAACAAAAATGAAAGTCGCCATTGTGGGGGCCACAGGATTGGTTGGCCGAAAAATAATTCATGTTCTGGAAGAACGGAATTTCCCGGTGGACGGTTTTATTCCCGTGTCATCGCCTCAATCCGTTGGAAAACAGGTTGCTTTCCGGGGTAAGGATTATAAAATTGTCAGCCCCGGACAGGCGATAGATCAAAAACCGGGCCTTGCCATTTTTTCTGCCGGAGCAGCTACATCACTGGAATGGGCGCCAAAATTTGCTGAGGCCGGTACTACCGTGATTGATAATTCTTCGGCCTGGCGCATGGATGATGATGTCCCTTTGATTGTTCCCGAAATCAATGGGGATGTGCTGACGAAAGATAACCGGATCATCGCCAACCCCAATTGTTCAACCATCCAACTGGTTATGGTATTGACCCCCCTACACCGCAAATACGGCATCAAAAGGGTGGTGGTTTCCACTTACCAGGCGGTGAGCGGAAGCGGGGCAAAAGGAATTAATCAATTGATGAATGAGAGAGAAGGCAAGCCCGTAGCAAAAATTTATCCCCATCAAATTGACCTGAATGTCATCCCTCAGGCCGGCGAATTCAGCGATGATGATTATACGACCGAAGAGATCAAGCTGGTCAACGAAACCCGCAAAATACTTAATGCCGACATTAAGCTGACGGCAACAGCGGTGAGGGTTCCCGTTACCGTCGGACATTCTGAGGCGGTAAATATTGAGTTTAAAAACGATTTTGAATTTTATGATGTTCGGCGCCTTTTGGGGGTTATGCCCGGTATCGTGGTTTTTGATATGCCCGAAGGCAATATTTATCCCACGCCATTGCTGGCCGAAGAAAAAAACGAAGTATTTGTGGGACGTATCCGGCGCGACCTGTCGCAACCCCGTACACTGAACCTGTGGATCGTTTCGGACAACCTGCGAAAAGGGGCTGCTACCAACGCGGTACAGATCGCAGAGTATTTGTTGAGAGGAGTTAAGTTATGAAACAAATCAATTGCCTTGCCCTTTAGGGCATGGATAATGAGAAAAGAAATAAAAGCTAATAAATACATTATCAGGAACAGACGGGTTAACCCGTCTGTTCACACAAAAGAATAATTAATCTGAAAAAATTGAAAATATACAACTGCATAAAAGATTTTAAACCCGTTGACAATGCGGTCATCACCATCGGCACTTTCGACGGGGTTCATCTGGGGCATCAGGCCATTTTTAAAAAGATGAGGGAAGAGGCTGCAAAAACCGGGGGTAAAACCGTGGTGATCACTTTTTTCCCACATCCGCGGATTGTCTTGGGACTGGACAGCAGCCAACTGAAATTTATCAATACCCAGGAAAAAAAGATCAACCGGCTTGAAGAATCGGGGATCGATTACCTCGTCATCATTTCATTTACAAAAGACTTTGCCCGCCTGTCGTCAGAAGAGTTTATCAAAGAATTTATTTATAAGCACATCAAACCGGTCAAGGTCATCACGGGCTACGATCATCATTTTGGAAAAGACAGGGAGGGTGGTTATGAATTGTTGACAAAAATGGGTAATGACCTGGGGTTTGAGGTGGAAGAGGTGGATGCCGTTTACATGAATGATGTGAAGATCAGTTCAACCCGGATCAGGAAACTGCTTGAAGCCGGCAGAGTTCGTACGGCCAATACTTTTCTGGGTTACGAATATTCCATCACCGGCCAGGTGGTAACAGGAAAGTCACTGGGCCATGGCCTGGGTTTTCCCACAGCCAACATTGAAGTGGCGGACGAATACAAACTAATTGCCGCCGTTGGTGTTTATGCCTGCCGGGTGGAATATATGGGGCGGCAATACAAAGGGATGAGCAACATCGGGTTCAGGCCGACCATCAACCGCGGCGACCTGACTATTGAGGTAAATATTTTTAATTTTGATAAACAAATCTACGGTGAGGAGATCACCATTTCTTTTGTTGACCGCATGCGCGACGAGAAGAAATTTAAAAACCTCAATGCGCTGAAAGAACAGTTGGCAAAAGATAAGGAGCATGCGCTGAAGTTGCTGTGAGAAGTTAGGAGGGAAAGCGTTAGGAGTTGAATAAGATTGCGTCAGTCCCCCGATACCGATAGCTATCGGCATTCGGGGTCCCTCGTAATATTCATGTTTCATAACTCTGTTACGAAGAGGAAAATTAAACCAAATAAACAACATTTAAATCCAGGACTTTGCGAGGAGTGTAGCGACGAAGCAAACCCAAACAACTACATTTGCACTAACTTATGAAATCGCAATCCGCTGCTGTTCCTGATTTCAAATCCGGATAAAAAGGGCACTTTCACCCGCTAAATGCCTGCCCGGAGAAATTGACGGGGGCTTTAGCTTTCAGCGGGTTGAAAACGTATCAACGAAAAGCGGGGAAAAAGAATAAAAGGTTAAACCCGTCGTGTTGTTGCGCCGCTGCGTGAAAAGACCCTCCGCGTGAAAAAGAATCACTTTCTCCCGAAATCAGCCGGTATTTCACCCCAGAGTCTGGTTTCCCATTTCAATACGGGATTTTTGTAATCATTGGTTTTCAGCCATTCAACGGCTTTGTCAACAGCAGCAAACAGCCGGGCATTTTTTGCCGATTTTTTCAGCTTTGTGTTCACCCGCTTGTTTCGTACCCAGGCGATGGCCGTCCTCGAATCAGAATAAACGGGATAGTCCAGTTTGTTTTTCTTCAGCCAGGCCAGACCCAGGACAATGGCCAGGAATTCACCGATATTTACGGTCCCCATTTCGTAAGGCCCGCGTTTAAAAACCGGCGTTTGGGTAGCGGTAAAAACACCCTGATACTCCAGGGTTCCGGGATTGCCCTTGCAGGCTGCATCCACTGCAAGACTTTTTAATATTGGTTTTTCTTTTGTTTTTAGCCTGAAAAGGTCTTTTTTCCCTTTGCGTTCCACCACGGTTTCATAAGACTCATCAAAAGCCTGTTCCGCTTCTTCGCGCGAGGTGAACGATTTGTATTTGGCGCCGTCAAAACCCGTTACCTGTTTTTTGCAGGCTTCCCATGTTTCGTAAATTCCCGGTTTAAAACCACGCCATACCACATAATACTTCTGCTTTGCCTTTTTTGCCATAGTGCAAATGTAATACCTCTGTGGTTTCGCCACAACCCAGGAAAGGAAAAACAGCCCGCGTCATCCACTATTCGTGCATTCGTGGTTATTATTTTATTTTTGCAACATGAAAAGATCAGTGTTACTTTTACTATTACCGGTCATCCTTTCGGCTTGCAGCCACGCTGTGGTCTTTAACGAAACCAAAACTTTTGATAACGCAACCTGGAGGCGGTTTGATATCCTTTGGTTTAACGTACCGGTAAAAAAAGGGGACGTCCTGGATTTTGATTTGAACCTCACCCATCTTTCCGGTTTTCAATACGACAAGCTGTGGGTGGACATTACCTTCTACACCCCTGACGGGACAACCCGATCGCGTGATTATGATTTTAACCTGAAAGATAAGGCGGGCAACCGGAAGGGTGAAAAATCGGGAGACCGGTGGCATGTTGACCTGCCCGTCCGTAAAGACTTGTCTTTTAACAAAACCGGGATATGCAAAGTGAGGATTGAGAACAAATACAGCAAAATGGAAACACCCGGCATTGTTGAGCTGGGTTTAACCGTGAGTAAAAGTGAACGATGATGATGACTGTTATCAGAGGCAAAAACAACAGAAAGCCAAAACAAACTACACCGTTTAGCTCCGAGGAAACCGGGACGGCTGGCGGGTAAGCTGACACGGGAGCCCGGGACAACAAATAGGAAAATTAATCCCGAGTTTCTTAACTTCCGGATTTCCACGGCATGCCACCGCACAATCCCCCCTAACGATGCCTCGGAACGAAACGGGGGTAGTTTGGCACAGTTTCATAATCCGACATCCGGTTTTTTCAACCCGCCGGGAAATTTTTGATTATAGCCAAATGAGATTATAAAAGTTTCATGTTTAAAAATACTACCCGGCGGGTTAAACACCATCCCATATCAAAATTACCCCTCCAAATGAGTAAAACAATGTTGATTGTCTCATAAACGCTTCAAATTGTTAATATATATGCCAAAATGTTAACAATTTGTTAATAATATTTTGAAATCTATTCTGTCTCATTCTTTATTTTTGAAATCAGTTATATCGCAGAAAAATAAATTCGAAAATCAAATTAATATTTAATTAAATAATTGCACTATGAAAAAATTTATGTTTTTATTGTTTATTTTCTTAGCTTTTGCTTATAGGGCGAAAAGCCAAGGCCTAGAGAATTTTGATAATTCCAATGCAACTTCTTCATATTCTGATGGGAACTTTGTTGGAGAAAATGGAATTACATGGTATTACGTTCAATCAAGAAATGCAAATGGAGATGCAAATGGATCCGGCATCAACCTGCCCGCACTTATGTTAAGGAGATCTTCCAGTAACAGTAAAGTTTATTGTGAATCTATTCCGGGAGGAATTGGTAATTTTTCTGTTAAACTTTACAAAGGTTTCACAGGAAGTGGGAACCGTCAGGTTGAATTGTTTATTAACGATGTTTCTTACGGAACTTCTACTCCATTTGACGACTATAATGAACATATATTTAGTGTTAATAATATCAACGTTTCTGGAAATATTGTTATTCGGATTGATGATATTACTTCCAAGCAAGTTATTGTTGATGATATTACATGGACGGGGTATAGTTCAGGTGCTCCTGACAACCCCACAAATTTTGCAGCTACTACTGCAAACACAGATGAAATTGACCTGAGCTGGACACAAAATGCCAATAGCGATGATGTGATGGTGGCCTGGTCTTCAGATGGTACATTTGGTACACCGGTTGATGGTACTACTTATACAGCAGGAAATAGTATTACCGGGGGAGGAACGGTTATTTATAATGGAAATGCGACTACTTTTAACCATACCGGTTTAACAGCCGATACCCGTTACTATTACAAAGCGTGGTCACATGATGCAACTCCTGACTATTCAAGCGGTGTAACAGATGATACCACAACACTGGCAACTGAGCCAACGGCAGATCCAACCGCTTTTTCTGCGTCAACAGTCAGCGCCTCGGAAATTGATCTAAGCTGGACAGATGCTTCACCGGCTGCAGATTATTATCTGATTAAAGGAAGTAGTGTAGGATACGGAGATATTACTGACCCGGTTGACGGAACTTCAGAAACCGATGGTGGCCTTGTGCTAAATGTGGCATCAGGTGTTGGATCAGCACAGTTTACGGGGCTTACACCAAATACAACATATTATTTCCAAATTTATCCATACAATGGTGATAATGGATCTGTAAATTACAAAACTGACAGTCCTGAGCAAGCAAGTGCAACAACAGATACACATGTTGAACCCAATGCCTGGATCAATGAATTACACTACGACAATACTAGCACAGATGTGGGAGAATTTGTTGAAATTATTATTGAAAATGCCAGCTCTTACACTCTTTCAGATTTTCAAGTGAATTTGTATAATGGAAGCAATGGCGCTTCTTATAATTCTAAAACTGTTGATAATTTCATAGTTGGTACAACAGATGGTAATTATACATTTTATTACTGGGAACCATCAAGTATTCAAAATGGGCCAGATGGTCTTACATTAAGTTACCAGAGTATATTAATCACCGGTCAATTTTTGAGTTACGAGGGTGATTTTACGGCAACGGATGGGCCTGCTAATGGTGAAACCTCTACTAACATTGGTGTTGCTGAGGGTGTAGGAACGCAAGTCGGTGAATCACTCCAACTTAAAGGTGGCGGGGATGTTTACAGTCTTTTTTCCTGGCAAGACCCGGCCCCGGAAACAAAAGGTAATCTAAACAACAAACAATATCTTGGTAATTATACAACATGGACAGGAAATACTGATAATGACTGGGCAACTTCAACGAACTGGAACAATGGTGTTCCGGATGCGTCTCAAAATGTAATTGTACCACAGGGATTAACAAATTATCCTACTTTATCTGCGTCAGGCAATTGTGATGATATTATTCTTGAATCAAATACAAATGGAAATGCCTCAATTCTCGGAAATAGTTACTTAACAGTAAGCGGAACAACCAAAGTTGAGAGATACTTTCAGGGTTATGATGATGGGGCACTTAATGGCTGGCATGAAATCGGTTCCCCGGTAAACAATATGTCTATCTCAGGTTCTGATTTTGACCCGACAGGAACCTCAGATGACCTTTACCAATGGAACGAATCAACAGATACCTGGGAGAATTACAGACAGGGACATTTCAGTAACTTTACCAATGGCAGGGGTTATCTATGTGCCTTCCAGTCCAGCGGTACGAAAGACTTTGTTGGAACACTGAACACGGCTGGCGTTACGTGGACAGATTTATCTTACGATGTTAATCACTGGCATTTGCTGGGCAATCCTTTCCCTTCGGCACTTACATGGGATAATCCAACTGCTGACTGGGCTATGAGTAGTATTGGCGGAACGGCGAAAATATGGGATGAAGCCGCAGGTAATTATGCTGATATAAGCTCCAGTTCCAGCATAATCATTCCTTCCACCAATGGATTTTTTGTTGAGGTAACCAGTGCTACCAACAGCATCACCATCCCTGCATCGGCAAGGGTACATAATTCAGCCAACAATTACAAAAGCAGCAACGCCAATGAAATGGATGAAACGCTGGTGCTGAAAGTAACCAATGATGAAAACACTTATTATGATGTCAGTCGCATTGGATTTAATCCGGATGCCACTGAAGCCTGGGACATTGCGTTTGATTCACACAAACTTTTTGGGGAATCAACAGCTCCACAACTGTGGACAATAAGTAATGAGGATATTTTTTCACAAAACTACCTGCCTTATGTTTACGAACCTTACCAGGTACCATTGCATTTCAAGGCAGGAGTCAATACCACTTATCACATAACCGCCCAAGGGCTCGACAGCTTTTACGACAACAGCGATATTTTTCTTGAGGACCTGTTTACCGGCAAAATCATCAACCTGAATGATCAGCAGGTCTATAATTTTACGGCCACCACCGATGATGATGAAGCCCGCTTTGTCCTTCATTTTAACAGCATCACCGCTGTGGGCGAAACACCGGCAGACCAAAATGCTTCTGTTTACAGTTACAACAAGCGTGTTTACATCCGGTTCAACCAGCTACCAAAATCGGGTTATGAAGTGGAAGCATTTAATACGATGGGGCAGCAGGTGTATGCCGGGCAGATGGAGCCCAATACACTGAATAGTTTCAGGCTGGATGAAAAAACCGGCATTTACATCGTGCGTGTTAAAACCAACGAGGGTATGATGGTTCAGAAAGTGATGATTAAATAATTCATTAACCGATAAAATTTAAAACGATGAAAAAATTAAGATTAATATTTGCCGGATTGTTTGTATTTACTTTGTCACTTGGCCTGTTTGCACAAGACCCGCCGGACCCGCCGGATACAGGACATGGACAAAGTGGTGACCAGGACCCGGGCGGGCAGGCGCCCATTGGCGGGGGGTTAATCCTCCTATTAAGCCTGGGTGCTGCCTATGGGGGAAAGAAAGTTTATGAACTACAAAAAGAAAACAATTCATGATAAACAGAAAAATAAAGATCATCTTAACGGGACTATTCATTTTCTTTCTCTCGGCAGGAATCATGGCTCAGGACCCGCCTCCCCCACCGGATACAGGACATGGCCAAACCGGTGACCAGGACCCCGGCGGACAGGCGCCCATTGGCGGGGGGTTAATCCTCCTTTTAAGCCTCGGTGCTGCTTACGGTGGTAAAAAGGTTTATGAAATCAGGAAAAGGAAAGAGGCAAAGTAAATCTGCTTCTGTTCAGGAAAAAGCCGGATTGTATTTTTCAGTCCGGCTTTTTTTAATTCCGGTTTTGACCGCTTTAGAGGAAAGAAAGCAACCAACTGAAAACAAAAACCAACAATTACCGTTCAGCTCTGAGGAAATAAGGCGGGCCGTGCGACGGCTGACGAAAGAGCCCCGGACAACAAAAGGCGAGAATAACGTGTTTCATAGGCACAAGACCCTCGCGGCATTGCCATCGCACAGGCCTGCTCAATATATTCACCTTCCTATATCTCACTGGAATATGTGTTACAAAAAACAGGTATAGTATTTCAGTATGACTCACGGATCACAGTTATCAGTTACCTGAGCAGGGCCATAAATGTGGAAAACCGTACTTATGTATTCCGGAAAATTAAAGAAAATGTACTGATTGATACAACGGGAATTATCAGGCAAACAAACCAAATAAATATTGCCTCTGCCGAGCGGGCGTTTTTAGACCTGTTCCACCTTGAAAAAGATTACTATTTCGACAATTTAAACCCGCTGAACAAAAAACTTATTTATAAACTTTTACCTCTGTACCATTCAAAAACATTATCCTTTAGGGTAAACAAACTTCTGAGTAATGATTGAAATAAACAAGCATAAATTTTTTTTGGTCCGTATCTTGAAAGACATATACTCCGATATTGATCTGGCCAATAGTTTAGGGTTCAAAGGGGGTACGGCTTTAATGTTTTTTTATGCAAAATCAATTCGCAATAAACAAGGACATCATTGAAGCCCGGATGAATATGCCTTATGCTGATTACCTGCAAAGATGCATTGACCGCCTTGAATCATTGAAAGGAAGAAGTTTATTGCAAGGTATGGGTGAATTAATGGATAATGAGATGAAAAATTTTGTTCGTACGAAATTGCTTTCGGAAACAATCGGATTGTTGAAGTTTTATAAAGACTTTCCAATACCGGAATAAGGCTGAAGCCACTGCAATAAGGTGTTACATATTTCGGAACAATAACATAACCCAAAACAACTGAAAACCAAAAAAAACTCGTTCTATGAGAAATGACACGAGGGCCCGGACAACTAAAACAATAAATATTACTTCAATTCAAAAGTAGTATGTCCGATGTTATTATTGCCGACAAACAGGTCGGCATGATAAACGCCCGGTTGTAAATCCTGGGTATTACGTATGTTGTACCTCAGGCACATCTCAATGGATTCGTTTTGATAATCAAAATCTTTGTTTTGTGAGTATTGGAGGGCTTTACCGAGGTATTCAAAAGTATATTTGTTTCCTCTTCCTTTCATAAGGATCTCCTTGTCGGGACGGGCAATGCGCAGATAAACCGTCCTTTTGCCGGGTTCAACAATGGTATTTTTGCCAACGGTAAAACATACCGTGATGCGTTTTACCCTTTTGAGTTTATCGGTGGGCACTTCTTTGCCGCTGCCTTTCACATGCATCGGTGTTGCCACAAGGTTATAGGCATGCAGCACGGAAGCTTCATCCACTTTTTCCTCCAAAGCACCTTTTTCCTTTTCAAGGTTTTGGTAATTCCGGTTTGCCTTTTTTATCGCCTCCTTAATTTCAAAATTCTCCTGTGTAAGCGACTGATTTACCGAAACGATGGAATCCATTTCCCGGACATACCCCTGGGCAACCACCTGCAAACGGGTAAGCTTTTTCCTGACTTTGTAATAGTCCCATTTGTAGTTGAGCAAATGCTTGATTTCTTTGGCATTGGCCTGAAAAACACTGTCCATGCCCACCAGTGAATCGGACAACTCGCCATAAGCCTGTTTAATCTTAACATGCTCATCAACGATGGAGTCCAGTTGTTTTTGCAGTTCCCAGCGTTGCACTTCTTTTTCCGATTTCAAAGTTATTACTTCGCGTTTAACAGATATCAGCCACACCGACAAGCCGATAACGACAAGGGCCAGCAAAGCCAACAGGATATACATCCATGTATTTGACGATCTGGCCTGAACCTCTTTTATGTTTTGATTTTCGTTTTCCATGATTAAACTATTTTAGGTTACAAATTTACATACAATCAACCCTAAAAGCAAGAACGGGTATTAAACATTTATATTATGAAACATTTAGAGGGGCTAATTCCTATTTTGATGCGCTGGTTATCTTTGCCAGATGGAAAATTCATTAATTAAACTATTAGTACCGGATTACATATTATGATTGAAAGTTGTTATTTTTTAATCACATTGTATTTCCCAGGCTCTTCCTTAATGATCAGCTCCAGCCAATCAGGCGGATAACCTACCGAACGGACACGCCCGATTGAATCTTTCACATAACCGTCATTGTACTTTGTTACCAGATAATTCCCCAGACCGACCCATCTTTGGTGAACAAGATTTCCGCATGAATCCGAATAATTTGTCAAAAAAGGGATCCTTTCCTCTTTGCTTAAAGCCATTGCTTTTTCTTCAACGGAAGGCTGATTATTGATGAACTGTTGCTCGGTTTTGTGTTGAATTTTTCTGATGTCATTCACCATATCCCGGTATCGCCCATTGGCGAAATTGGCTGCAAAGTTGAATGCCCACCAGGCCGATTCGCTTGAATAGCGGTTGATGTCGCCTTTGGTGAATGGTTCGGGAATGGAGGTGACGGAACAATAGATGGGAAAATAACAGGTGGTGTAAGTATCATCCACGCCAAACCAGGCAATACCGCCAATGTCATCAGGCAGGTAGTTGCGCAGTTGAGCTACGAATGAAAAAGCCGTATTGTAAGTGGAGATGGGACGTTCAAAGGAATACAGGGTATCGTTCTTTTTCCAGTCAAGTGGTCTGGGGCGGTTGGGATTGCCAAACGGACCGGCATTTAAACCTGTGGTCATGTCGAATTCCGTTCCTTCGTAATGATCTCTTATTAATGAAAAAACATCCTGCAAATTCAGTTTCCTGTCCGGTTTGATAAACAAAGGATAGGGCTCATTGGTTTTTCCCCTGCAATAGTCCGGTGAAAGATTGAGCGAAGGTGCAGCCCTGCGAAAGATGCTCCAGACCCTGGTTTCTGTATATTTCAGATGTTCCGGTGACGGCGGATCATAAATGTCATTAAAACGGAAAGGCTCTCCCCGGTCAGGATTGTACCATCCCATTTCAACAGCCAGATTGATAACATTTTTTGAATAAAGGCAATTGTCAGGATCATCCAGCGGAAACTCACCAATCCGTGAATGATTGGCATGGGCCGTGATAGAACCGTCGGGCACTCGTCTGGCCACCCAGACAGCCCTGCCTTTTCCTCCCGTACCAATCATCTCGAGCAGCCAGGCTTCGTTGGGATCGGCAATGGAAAAGGACTCCCCTTCGCTTCCGTAACCATACGTTTCCACCAGTGAAGTGATCACACCAATGGCTTCCCTTGCCGTTTTAGCACGCAACAGCGCCAGCCCCATCAAATCCCAGTATTTGAGTGGTTTGTCTTTATCCCAGAGTTCTTCCCTGCCGGTGAAAGTGGTTTCGCCAATGGCCAACTGGTGTTCATTCATTTGAAAACCGATGATGGCATACGTATGCGGAACCTGGTGAATTTTATATTCAATGCCCGACAAACTTTTAAATGTCAGCGAATCACCCGGACCGTGATCTTTTGCCGGCGTGTTGTTTAAATGATAAAGCCATTCCCCGTCGTTGAGGTAAACCAGGTACGTGGCACTGTCGGACGAAGCGCCCCGGGTCACGATCAGGTTGGTACAGGCGAACACAGGTGTTAATGCCAGGAAGATTGTAAAGAATGTGAGAATGATAGGTTTCATTATTAAGATAATTTAATGCAATTACATTTTCCTGTTTATTTTAGTGTCCGTTTCCAATAACTTTAAATTTGTCTCCTGTCTGCTTAACAATTTGTCTGTAAAATGCTTTACTGTAGCCCGGTTGTTTTAATTCGGGCGTTACATATTTATAACCTTTCGGGATTTTGCGTTTTGTTTTCACATTACCGTCCATATATTTCATAAACAGGTAGGCATACAATTTTTTCCAGGTTTTAAAAACACGTTTGCCCACACCCCCGGAATAATCGGTCAAATAAGCAACAGCGAGTGCTTTATCATTTTTCATCAAAGTCATTGCCGCTTCATCCACGGCAGGGGTAAATTCAATGAATTCCTTTTCCAGTTTTTGCTGAACAGCTTCAATTTCGGGATGGATCATGTTATAGCGCGTATAGGCAAAATTTTCAACCTGGTTAAAAATCCAGAATCCTGAGGTCTCCGACCAGTCCATCATATCGCCATTTCCTACCCTGAAATTGTAAGGTGTCCTGGTAATGCTTGTGTACATGGGCATATAAACCGTTCCCGAAGCATCGTCAACACCCCACCAGATAATTCCGCCGATACCATCGGGAAGCCAGTTACGTGATTGGGCGATGAATGAAAAGCCGGTTTGCTGCGTGGTGGTAGCGCGTTCGTTACAATATTCCATGCTGTCCACTTCCCATGTCAGCGGCCTCCAGCGATAGGGCAGTCCGAAAGGGCCGGCACCCACGTCTTTACTCATGTTCAGTTCGGTATTTTCCAGATGGTCACGCATAAAACCCATCATTTCGTGCAACGTGATCTTATGGTCCGGTTTTACCCATAACGGCATCCTGTTGGAAGCAAAATTTTCGGGACGCAGCGGCTCGCCTTTTTTTGCAGGTACAGGATGTTGAACAACCCCTTTTACATAATCCCAATATTTGTCCATCCCTTTGGTGGTTTTGTTAAACATCGTCCACACACGGATTTCACAAAAACGGGCGCCGCCGAAATCAACGGGAGCATAAACGTCCGAGAAACTGAATTTCTTGTCGGGGCCTTCGTAAAACCCGTTTTCTTTGGCAAAACTGATCACATCATCCGCATAAACACATTCCACTTCAGGGTTGAAAATTTTGTCGATGTGTTTGCTGGTAATGGAGGTTTTTCCGTTGGCCAGCGGGAAGGTGGTAATCCGTGCCTGGTTGGCATGTCCCGAAACGTAACCGTCTGGAATACGGCGTGCCACCCAAACAGCACCATGTTCACCTTCGCCTTTGCCGATCATTTCAAGTATCCAGGCTTCATTATTATCGGAAACGCTAAAAGATTCCCCTTCGCTGTAATAACCATATTCGGCAACGAGTTCCGTCATGATTTTTATGGCATCGCGTGCAGAAGTTGACCGTTGCAGGGCAAGATAGATCAGGCTGCCGTAATCCACGGCAGCATCTGATTGATGTTGTAAGGAAGGCAATCCGCCATAGGTAGTCTCACCTATGGCGACCTGGTTTTCATTCATATTGCCTACGACATTGTATGTCTTGCGGGCCTGTTTGATCTTACCGAGCCATTTTCCGGTATCCCACTCATAAACATCCATCAGGGTTCCTTCGGGCCATTCACCTGCCGGCCAATGATATAGTTCGCCGTATAAGACATGCGAATCGGCTGCATAGGAAATCATAACCGACCCGTCTGCGGATGCACCTTTGGTTACCAGATAATTTGTACATGCATTTCCGGTATTTATAAAAATCAGCATCATTATTCCGGTCAGCAGAAGGCCTTTTGCTACGTTTTTCATATACATTTTTATTGAACAAGATTTATAAAAGGAAAGCAAAAATAAGAGATTTGGGGAAACGGAAGGAGGGGTGTTGCTGGTTTATGAATATCGAATTGGTGCGGAGCGCGGGACTAAAGGCATTGCAAATGCAGGGAATAAAGCATCCTTGTTGCAAACGGGGATGAGGTGCGGGGTATTGAAAGCAAATAATTAAAAACCACGAAGTGGTTCAGTTCAACATGAATAACCCCGTATATAATGCGGGGAAACACAAATCGAGAACCAGAACCCCGGGTGGGGTTCAACAAACCTTATGAAATTTTTCTTTTCTTTGTGAAAAATTTTCCTGTGATCAGTACCTATTATTCGCAAGTCCGTAATTTTATCGCCAGGCATAAATTACAACCCCTGTTGGATGTGATCACTTTCATGATTATCATTGTATTTTTTCATTTCCTTTGGTGGAATCTGGGGTTGAAAAAGTTTATGCTTGAGTATCTTTCATTTTCCGAGCTGGAACAGTTCATGGCAAACCAGGTGGCCGTGCCCAGTGCCTGGTTTGTTAAGCATATTATCGGTTACGATATCAAAACGCTGAGTACAACTTTATATTTCCCAAACAATGGATACATAGCCGTGGAAGGTAGTTGTTCGGGTTTGAAACAGTTTTACCAGTGGATTGTCCTGATGTTGTTATTTCCGGGGCCCTGGAAGCATAAGTTATGGTATATCCCTACGGGGTTGGTTGTCATTCACCTTATCAACATTTTCAGGATCATTGTCCTGTCGGTGGTGGTGATGCACTGGCCGCAGCATTGGGATTTTATTCATTTGTGGATCATGCGTCCTTTTTTCTACGTGGTTATATTCGTTATGTGGATGATCTGGGAGGAAAAATTCCGGTTGCCCCACAGGCAACCTGTTACAAAACCGGTTGAAGAAAATGATCAATAAATCCTTTTTGCGATAGCAGGGCCAAATGCATCAACCAGACAGTCAGGTAATACTTTCCATATTTTTGTCACCCATTGCTGGTCTTTCAAACTTATTTTACTTTTAAAATTTCTGTTGAAATACAATGGCTTCGCTTCAACAGGCCACTGTAATTTATAATTGTGGGTACCCGAATCTATTGTGCTGCGCCCCATAGAATAGGTATGCATCCCGTTTTGGATGGCCCACCTGACGGTTTCCCAATGCAGGAGGTAAGATGTATATAAACGATTATGTTTTTCAAGCGTTGAAAACCAGGTGTTTTCCACATATCCGTCATACCACATAACAAACGATCCGCCGATGGGTTTGTTATCCAGATAAGCTACAAAAAGTATTGTTTCATGTATTGAATCGAGTAGTGCTTTAAAAAATGCTTTCCCCAATGTTGGCGAGCCGATACGATGCATGTTCCGGTTGTAAACAGGGGTAAAGTCTTTTAATAATTCCTGTTTTCCCATCCGGATTTCAATGCCGTTTTTTTTGGCTTTGTTTATTTTTCTGCGCAGGTTCGAATCCAATTGTTTGAATTGTTCTTCTTCATTAGTTGTAAGTTTCATCAGGCAAACCGCCTTATTTGTTTCCTTTTTTTCAAATAACGGAAAACCGTTTCGAACCTCAACAAGTGGGGGCTCTTTTCTCACAAAACCTTCTTCCGGTATATTTGACCGGTAAAATCCCGGAGCAAGATTTTCTTTTTTAACTTTCTCTGTAATTTGAAGCAGGAGCACTTCATCCTGCACACCGGTTTGATTCTCCGTTAACCACAAAATACCCCCGCCAGAAAAATGAGGCATGCTGATAAAAGAGCTGTCTGTTTTGACAAACGGAAATAACCCTGCAGGTTTTCCGCTGAAATAAAGAATAAAATAATAAGGGGAAAGTGAAAGGAATGAAGAATAGAAATGAAAAAGTCCGGGATGGAAAGCGATGGAAAGGCGGGAAGGGTTTTTCAGAACCAGTGTATTCCACTGCTTTGTGGCTTTCTGCAGATCGAGTTTTTGAAATCCGTTCATAATTTTCCTGAAAACAATGAACGAATGTACAAAGTATTACAGAAAACGGGGGTAAATGAGTTGAAAAGACTTTTTTTCCACCCCATGCACCCCCCCAGCGGGGAACACTAAAAATCGTAATAAAAGTTCCCGAGGGAAGTCCGCAGGCCGATATGAATAAAGGAAGTCAAAACGGTTCCCTGCTCATTTGAAGATGAGCGATTGGTATAGCCGACAGCGAGGTTCAGGTTGTAAGCCGGGTTAACCAGCCAGCTTACCGTAATGTCATTGTAAATGACCGTAGTCAGCAAACCCTGTCCGACAAAATTGCCATAATCATCTACATGATCTTTATAAGATTCGTAGATATTTTTACCATAATTTTTACCATCCATATCCAGTCCGTATTGTGCATACTGGAATTCATACGAAAAAAAGAACCTCCGGTAGTTGTATTTAATAAAGGAAACCGATTCCCAGAAGTTGGCGCCCATGGGATGACCCAGCGGAGCATTGTAATGGCCGTAATTGGTAACAATATTATCATGCGAATAAGTATATGGCCTGACCCAGTTGAATTCGGTCTGGAAATAGAGGTTTTTCACATTAAACGTATTATAGGATTTAAAGCCCAATTGCCAGCCGAACTTGTTGCCCCACCATCCGTTACCTGAAGTCATCTCTTCGAGTTTGAACTCATCCAGCATCAACTGTCCGTAAAATACACTATGGTGTCCGACAATTACGCTGGCGTTCAACCCCATCAGGGCATTGTCGGGTGAACCGTTTGAAAACTCCACGGGACGAAGAAAAATGATGGGGCTCAGATAGCCCAGATCAAATCCCCGGTAACCCGTACTGTCCTGATTTTGCCAGATGATGGTTTCAAAAATCCCGATATTTACCCTTTTTGATACCGCCCAATCCAGATAATGGATTGTTGCCCATTTTTTCTGGAATCCAACTGACGGACCGAGCTTTTCACGGATATCCATCATCTGGGCATAAAGCACCATGTATTTGATATGCCAGAAATTGGCCGTAATTTTAAGGAAGGGATAATTAAAACTGTTATCAGACAAAATAAGGGAACGGTAGCCGTCGCCAATGAAGTTTTTGTCATATCCCAACTGGAACTGAAAATATTTACCGGCATTAAATGCAATGTACGCTGTTGAAAAAGCATAATCGAACCCGTCTGAATAAAAGCTTCTCACTTTTCCCTGCCCCGGAACAACGGTTGTCTTTCGGATATCGCTGTCCAGATAATTGACGAATGATGCCTGATTTTCGTAAAAACTGGTATAAAACGAGAACCCCTTTCCAATACCGCCTTTGGCTTCAAAACCGCGGGTGTTAACAAAAGTTGTTTTTTTATCATTGTTTTCATATCCGAAATCGAAGTTCATCAGGGGGTTTATTGCAAACCAGAAATCTTTCCGGTAAAGCGTAATGATGTCATCATTCAGGAATTTATCCCATGCTTTTTGCTTCCATTTTTTCTCTATGGTTCGGTTGATCCTGTAAAGTTGATTAATAGAATCATAATTTGTGATCTTCTCCAGGTCACCATCGCGCCATGCCTTGATTGAGGTATGAAAATGAATCTTTGAAGAATAGCCCGCCTGCTCCATGTTTCTGCTGTAATCGTCATTATGATAGAGGTATAAGTTCTGGGCCTGCAAAAAGGCGGGAAACAACAAAAATATCAGAAGATATGGTATTCGATTTTTGTTTTTCATTTAAACTGTGATGAACTGACTCTTTCGTTTCTTCCTGATCATAAAATAAGGGATGGATGAAAGTATGGCAGCAAGGGTTAAAAGGATTAGTGTAAGCTGATAAATACGCAGATCTGATAAAAGCAACGAGATGGCAATAAAAAGTACATTAAAAGTTAACATGATGAACGTGACTTTTTTATGACTACCGGTCAGATCAACAAGGTAATGGTGCACATGCTCCCGGTCGGCACTGAAAGGGGATCGCCCGTGATAAAGGCGGACAACGAAAACCCGGATGGTATCATAAATAGGAACAATCAGAATGCCGATGGAGACTGCAGGGGCAGCGGAAACCCTTAACGGAGCATGCCCCAGGGCAAAATTAAGGTCATTGAATTTAATGGCCAAAATAGACATCACAAAACCCAACAGTAAACTACCGATGTCACCCATGAAAATCTTGTGCTTTTTTGAATAGAGATTAAACCACGAAAAAGCCAGCAATGACCCGATCATGGCACTTGCCATAATGGCCAGTTGAATGTGCTCAGGCGATACGTGGGCGGTAAGATAAAACCATCCTCCAAAGGTCAGGCTGGCCAGGATACCCACGCCTGCCGCCAGGCCGTCAATTCCGTCAATCAGGTTAAAGGCATTGACAATGGCAATGATCACAAACAGTGTCAAAAAGTCACTTCCGTAATAGCCGATATCCGTGATCCCGAATAAGCCGTATAGCCCACTCAGCCTGATATCCCCCAGATCAATGATAATGGTGGCGGCAAACAACTGCCCGATGAATTTAGTCATTGGGGCAATGGCAATCACATCGTCTTTCAGGCCGATAAAATAGACGATGATAATTCCGGCAATCACATACTGGATATAAGGTATATCCGGTATGTATAAAAATATCATAATGCTTATGATGAAACCCGCAAATATGGCCATCCCTCCCAGTGTTGGTGTACTTACCTTATGCGATGTCCTGCCATTGGGCACATCATACAAATGCTTCGCCCGGGCAACATCAACCAGTGATGGTATCGAAATAAAAGTCAGCAGGAAGGCCAGCAACAAGCTGTAAAGCGGGATCAGTTTGGGTATGGAAAACAAATATTGCATTTAGTTTATTGTTGTTGTTTGGCAGTTACAAATGTATAAATAAAGTGTTGAACCTAAAATCATCCGGCCTGATTATTATCACCATTCAAAAGATCATATATTTTGGCATTATTCCAGTCAAATATTTCAATTGCATTTTGAAGCGTCCTGAATTCAAAATCAGTGACAAATTGATCAATATTCGACCTGGAACGATTAGTCCCGATACGGTATCTTAAACTTACCAGAAGGTGACCATTCAAATATTTATGAATATGATTATCGAAATCGCGTGGATGGAAATAAGCCATTTCATAATCAAAGGACTTGAACATTTTTTTTACGAAATGATAAGGATACAATCTGAAATATCCGCTTCCGCTGTAAATCTGATGGCTTCCCAACAAATTAAAAGTACGGGTAGGAAATTCTCTTATCGAAAACCCTTCTCCTTTTAAAATAAAGGGCTCATTGGGTATCTTTTTGGGGAATCCCATATACATTCCCGACTTGAAAGAGCTGTCGTTTTCAATGCCCAGTCCGTGTAAAATTTCAAATGCCCAATGAGTGGTTTTATCCATGGAAAAACCGGGAGCACGGTATGAAATTACCTTATTTCCTGTTATTTCCTCCAGGATGTTAATGACACGTTTGGTGTCTGCATAAAAAGATTCAGGACCCAGGTTTTTTACTTTATTATGCAGAAAAGAATGGGCAGCCACTTCATGGCCTTCCCTGTGAATGGTTTTAATCAGTGTCGGATATTTTTCTGCCACCCAGCCCAGGCAGAAAAAAGTGGCTTTTAAGTGATGTTTTGATAAAAAATCAAGTACCCAACCGGTATTTTCTTCCACTCTGCCAGATAATTTTTCCCAAAGTTCCGGGTTGTTCTCATAAGCCGGATGAAAAATATGGAACCAGTCTTCTATGTCAAAACTCAGGATGTACAATGGCATTTGTTAAATCAGGTTGCGAAGTTATGGAAATTGTTTGGAGAAGGAGCGGAAGGAATGTTTTTGGGGATATTTTTTTGAAGGGGTGAAAGGGTGAGGTATGAGGTTTTATGGTTTCCATTTTTCGGGTTGATTAATCATATTCACCAATTTGCCGAGAATCCAGTCATACTTCGGGTATAGTTCTGCATGGATATCTTTTGTAATGTATTTACACGCCAGGGCATAATCAAGTCAAACCTGGGTTTCGGCAGCTTCGCCTTCTGAATCTGAAAGCTTGGAAACAAACGACTTCGGATATCTTCGTTTCCGGAAAGCTTCTGCAATATTTGTGGATACTGACCGGGATGATCTGCGTATTTGATCTGTCAGTGAGTAAATTTCTTCTTTGGGGAATGATTTTCAGAATCAATCAATATTTTATTCAATTTTCTTTTTCTCTCCTTACCATAATCTCATCTTCTCAATTTCTCCCTTTCACATATTCTCCCATTCTCATATTCTCCCCTTTTCAAATTTCTCCTCTTCACATTTTTCCCAGTTCACAATGGCTTCGACACAACGCATAGCAGTATTCCCGTCCCACAACTCAGGACGCTGAGGTTTACGGGGGAGTTTCAACGTATCGTAATATTCTTTTCGAATGCGCTCCACATTGTTTCCGACAAGGACTGATGCGCCATCATGTTCACGCAGCGTGATCGGTCGTTCCGTATTCCAGCGGAGGGTCAGACAAGGTGTTCCAAGTACCGTACTTTCCTCCTGCAGTCCACCACTGTCGGTAAGGATAATACGCGCATCCATGTTCAGTTTCAACATTTCATGGTAACCCACCGGATATAATAAAATAACTTTCTCGTTTTTCAACAGGTCATCCCACAGGCCGAATTCTTTCAGCCGGTTTTGTGTACGTGGGTGAATGGGCCAGATTAAGTACATATCTTGGGTTACTTCATTTGAGAGAAACTCTACAAGAGGTTGTAATATCTCTTTCTGATCCACATTGGAGGGACGGTGAAGGGTGAGGAGGGCGTGGCCCCCTCTAACTCCCCCGGAAACCTCCCCCGCCCTTCGGGCACCCCCTCCAGAGGTAATGGCACTAACATTAACAAAATAATATTATCTTTGCTAAAATATTTTAACATACCAAAGATAAAAAATGGAAAACAACAGATCATTGGCCGTTAGTGCCTTGTTAAACCAGGAATTGAAAAA
>CAJVWU010000062.1 GCA_913009755.1 uncultured Bacteroidia bacterium | reverse complement strand
CTTCCAAAAACCTTTTTTTTACACGATCTATTGTACGCATGCCTATCTTTAAAACCTTGCTAATTTGTTCGTTAGTTACCTTTTCAGAATAATCGCCCTCGTCGCAATTTAATAAAATATAGGCGGCTCGAAAAGCCTGTGAAGTATGGTAACCTTTATTGATTATTGACCTGAGTTCCCGTACTTCTTCCTTGCTTAATTTAATGGTGTATCTTATCATCGTTTTTGTGCAAAGATACAAATTATTTACGTCATATTATATTTAACTTAACACTACTTGTTTAAGAAAGACTGCCGGATAACTATTATTTTCATCATCGCAGAAATAGATTCTATCTATTCCAAATTCTTTAACTAATTCTACTATAGCAGCCTGGCTGTCTGTTTGAGTCTTTGAATTCACACTAACAGCTCTCTCAAATCCTAACTGCTGTAAGATTGTTGAAGTTGCCATATTATAATTGTTTTCTTTCAATTAATAATTCTTTGACTTCTACATCCAATATTTCTGCAATTTTGTATAAGTCTTCTAATCTTGGTTGTCTTCTGTTTTGAGCATAGGAATTTACCATATTATAACTTTTATCCATTTGTTTAGCCAACCATTTTTGTTTTATTCCTCTGGTTTTCAATACCTCTTTAATCCGGTTCATTTCAATACCTTATTTAAGGTTACTAAAATACATTTTATTTTTTAACATCTCACTAAATGAGTATTTAAATTATCACAATATTGGGGTTGTGAAATTTTACTCTTTTGGTTTTTTATGGTTGGACTTACGTGTTGACAAATCCCTAATTAATAAATCCAACAGGTTTTATGACACCGGATAGAGGGTGGACATTCAACCAAACCAAAAAATTGAATATTTTTGGCAACCATTTAAAAATAAAATGAAACGATCATCCATTAACAGACGGGTTAACCCATCTGTTAACAAAGAAGAATGATTATTTCAGAATTATAAACCCATGAAAGAAAAAGAACTGTTTGTTGATTTCAAGCCTCAGCAGCTTGTCCTGTACGTCGAAAAAGAAGACGGCTCTTACGGGCAGGTGGTCTCCGGTTCTTACCTTTCCAAGAATTATCTGGACGATTATTACGATAAGGTGAAAAAATGGGATAAGTCGTTAAAAGAACAGTTGAAAAAAGGAGAGATCAGTCCGGTGTACTATTACCTGATCATGCAGGAATTCGGGGAAAAAGACCTGGCGTCGCGTGTAGGCATTTCACGGCGGCGGTTGAAAAAGCATTTCCGGATGAAACATTTTGTAAAAATGAAATTATTGCTTTTAAAGCGTTATGCCGATGCTTTTGATATTCCGGTTGCCGGCATGTTCCAGTTCCTTGTGATCGGGGAAAAGGCAGCAAAAAAATTATCGGTTGAAAACCTGGAATCGCAGAACCCGTATTTCACCATTTCAAAAATTGAAAGCACCTGACATGAACCGGGGTTGATTTAAAAAAAAAAGACTGACAAAACAATGATCGAGATAAATTTTAATCATAAAATGGCAGCCCACTGTGAGACGGGAACGGTTCAGGCCCTGCTCAATCACAGCGGGCTTGATATTTCGGAAGCCATGGTTTTCGGCATTGCCGGTGGCATTTTTTTCGGTTATTTCGAATCGTCGAATTTTCCGTTTCCCACTTTTATCGTCCGTAACAAACCGGGGTCCATACGTACCAACATATCCAAACGGTTGGGAGTTAAATGGAATTCCAGGAAATTCAAATCGTCACAGGCAGGGGAAGCGGCGCTGGATGAATTGATAAAGAAAAAGATACCGACGGCTGCCCAGGTTGACTTTTATTACATGGAGTACATGCCCGGGTGGATCAGGGTACACATCAATGTTCATTTTGTGAACATCATCGGGCTGAACGAAACCCAATATCTGATCAGTGACAGCTACCATCCGAAAAAAGCGCTTCTTGATAAAACAACATTTACCAAAGCACGTTTTGTCGGCGGGCACATGGCACCCAAAGGATTCCTGTTTTATCCCGTCACCATTCCCGAAAACATTGATTTTGAAAAAGCCATCAGAAAAGGGATCAAAAAAGCGGCCCATGATATGACCAGGCTGCCGGTCCCTTTTATAGGGATCAAAGGAATCAGGAAATTTGCAAAAAAGGTTACCGGATGGCCCGAACTGGCCCGCGACATTGATCACCTCTCGCACGAGATCATGAAAATCAACGTTTTGCTTGAAGACCAGGGAACGGGAGGCGCCGGTTTTCGCTTTTTATACGCCACTTTTCTCCAGCAGGCCTCACAGAAACTCAATGACCCTCAACTGGAAACCATGTCGAAAAGGATGATGGAAATAGGGGATAACTGGAGAAATATTTCTTATTTTGCAGCCAAAATCGGAAAAAACCGCGATCTTGGAAAAGAACGGCTGAATGAGTTGAGCGGAATGATCAACGATATGGCCGACCGGGAAGAAGCATTTTTTAGTGAACTGTATAAAATGGTGAAATAATGAAGGAAGAGAACAGTGCTGTATATACTGATATTGACAAGTTGAAGACCGAGATCAAGGAGCTGATCATCAATACGCTTAAAATAAAGAAAGTAAAGCCCGAAGATGTTAACAACAGCGCCCCGCTACTGGCACCCAACAATCCTATGGGGCTCGATTCGGTGGACGCCATTGATATAATTGTTACGGTTCAGAAACATTTTAACGTGAGAATTGACGACCAGAACATGGCTCGCAATGTGCTGGAATCCGTTGATACCCTTGCCGAATTTATTGCCCGGCAAAAGAATCAGTAAAAGATACTAACCTATCCCTAACCGTATGAAACATTCATACCTCCTGGCCGGAACCACTGCGGGAAGCTTTTTTAAACTACTGGCAAAGAATGGTTTTTCACCTTACCCCGCCTATCTGGGACGCATATTATTTTTGTCACAAAACGGGCTTTGGGCTTCTGCTTTCAGGAAAAGGGAGAAAAAGAAATTCGGAAAAATCATCCGGGAATATCAAATGCCTGCCGATCCCGTTTTTATTGTAGGACATTGGCGCACAGGTACCACTTTTCTCCACCAGCTGATGAATCTGGATAAAAATTTTGTTACCCCCAGTGTTTTACAGGTTTCCGTTCCCGACAGTTTTCTGATATCCGAAAAATACTATGCCCCTGTCATGTCAAAAATGATGAACCCTACGCGGCCAATGGACAACGTTAAGCTGGGAGTTTACGAACCCCAGGAGGATGAATATGCCCTTTTCAAACTGACCCTGGATTCGCCGCTCGAAAAGCTCATCTTCCCGAATGATGACGGCTATTTTCTCAACAATTATACTGATTTTTATCCGGAACCGGAAAACATGGAAAAATGGAAAAACGGTCTCCATACTTTTTGTAAGAAATTAAGCTTTACCAAGGGGAAAAGGGTATTGTTGAAAAACCCGTTTCATTCCATGCGGATTCCTTTGTTGCGTGAGATGTATCCTGAAGCCAGATTCATCCATATTCACCGCCACCCTTATAGAGTGGTGTCTTCCACAATCAATATGTGGAACATTGTGGGCCGTCAGAACCGGCTGAAAAAAAGAGGGAAGGCTCCGGAGGTCGCAGAGGTTGCCGAAATGATGAACAAAATGCTGAATAAAATCAGGGCCGATTTCAACGACCTTGAGCCCGGTGCAAAATACGAAGTCCGTTTTGAAGAATTTGAAAAAGACCCGGTTGCCGGTTTAAAGAAAATATACAGCCATTTCGAGCTGGAATACACGGATAACCTGGATGAAAAAGTGAAAGCATTTTTAAACGATGTGGAAGGATACCGCAAAAATAAATTTAACCTGACGGATGCGGAGAAAGAAATTATAAGAGATACACTAAAAGAGCAATTTATTTATTATCATTACGAAGAATAAAAGGAAGGATCAGAAACGTGAAAGTAAAATTAATATATCCGAAATGGCCCAAACTGGAAAGACAGACCGAGTTTAATTTACCGCCTCATGGCCCCATTGTGTTTGCAGCAGCGCTGCCCGATTATGTGGAAGTTGATTTTGTGGACGAAAATATGCGGTCGTTCAGTTATGACGACCCTGTGGATATGGTTTTCATTTCCATGATGCTTACTTCACAGGTAAAACGGGGATGGGAAATTGCCGATAACTATCGGGCAGGGGGTATAAAAGTTTTATTCGGAGGTATTTCGACAATGCTTCATGCGGAAGAAACCATGCAACATGCTGACAGCGTCTTCATGGGTGAAGCCGAAGGCCATATAGAGGAAGTGTTGGAGGATTTCAGGAAAGGACAGTTGAAAAAGTTGTACAATTTCATGAACCGGCAACCAGATACCGGCCTGATAGCCCCTGCACGACGCGACTTGCTTGAACATGATTTTTATTACCACAAAGGGGTTCAGATGGTTGACCTGTTCCATGCCTCACGGGGCTGCCGTTTCAATTGTTATCCCTGTGCCGTCTCTTTTCTCGGAGGCAGAAACTTCAGGCCGAGGCCTTTCGACCGCATAGCCGAAGAACTGGACACCATTGACAATAACCGGCTGTTCGTTGTGGATAACACCCTGGCGCAGGATAAAGAATGGACCAAAGAATTGTTCAGGACCATGATCCCGTTCAGGAAAAAATGGTGCAGCCACACCATCAGTGACGACCCCGAAGTGCTCGACCTGGCAGCACAGGCCGGCTCATGGTACGTTTATCAGGCGGTCTTTGACACCTCCGATTACATCAAAGAAAGGATCAAACGCTATCATGATTTCGGGATCAGTGTTGAAGGTACCATCCTGCTTGGTATGGACCACCAAACAGAAGACGACATCAAAGAGCTGCTCGACTTTATCCGTGAAATTGACCTTGACCTTGCCGAATTCACCATTTTGACCCCTTTCCCTGAAACAAAATCTTATGACGACCTACTAAAAGAAGGGAGAATATTCGATCATGACTGGAATCATTATACCGCCGACAAGGTGGTTTTCAAGCCGAAACACATGAGTCCGGAAAAGTTACAGGAACTGTACTATTATGCCTGGGACAGCTTTTACGAAGACGAAAGCCAGGAGAAAAAAATGTTCAAGCTTATGATGAAAGTGGTGGAAAGGGAAATGGAAGACGGAACCTACCGCCCGCCGAGGAAAGACCTGATGGAAAAGAGTTTCGGACACATCGTGGACAGATGAAAGAGAAAAGTAAATACATGGACCGCGTTTACCATTTCAAAGGGAAATGGGATGTGCCCAGTATTTGCGGGCTGAAAGTGGTGGAGAAACCCGATAAAACCATTGTAATCGCCACCAATCTTTACGACGAAAACCCGGGCACCTCCATCTCTCGCTGGTCGGCACAACTGGCAACCGGCATCTGTAACGAGCTGAAGATTGATCCCGGGAAACTGCTGTTTATCGAACACAATCCCGACATCCGTTCCCGGCTGGATTTTTACAAAGAAACCTTTGATATCGTCACATTCCACCGGGAAGAGGATCATTTTACACAACCGGAATGGAAACGAATATTGAGGGAGGAGATGGATGAATTAATCGGATAAAACGATGAAAGTTTCCCAATATGAAAAAATGACAAAATTCAAAAATAAATACCGTATTGAATCTAACAGATTACCCGGTTGGGATTATTCGGGAAATGGCGTTTATTTTATTACAATAGTAGTTCAGGGAAGGAAATGTTTGTTGGGAAAATTTGAAAATGGACGAATAATATTATCCGAATTCGGAAAAATAGCTGAAGAAGAATGGCACAAATCATTTGAAATACGGAAAGAATTAATTCTGGACGAATTCGTCATAATGCCAAATCATTTGCACGCAATAATTATTATTGATAAAACGAACGAAACGGATACAGAGACGCACGGCCGTGCGTCTCGTGGCCGTGCGTCTCGTGGCCGTGCGTCTCGTGGCCGTGCGTCTCGTGGCCGTGCGTCTCGTGGCCGTGCGTCTCGTGGCCGTGCGTCTCGATCCGGTGCGTCCCGATTTTACGGCGCATCGCGATTTTACGGCGCATCGCGATATTCGGAAGAACCCGAATTCCATCGTAAACCAAAATCAATATCGTCATTTGTTGCAGGATACAAAACAGGAGTAACAGGAAAAATTGACGATTTCATTGATTTCCATAAATTGCCCATTGAAAAATTCAACCGGAACAACAGATTCTGGCAACCCAATTATCACGATCATATCATTAGAAATGAAAAAGAATATTGGCGAATAAAAAATTACATAAAAAATAATCTTAAAAACTGGAAAGATGATGATTGTTGGGAATAACTACGAGATTCATTTTTAAAACAATAACGTGCATTTACCCCGGTACAAAATATGTTGTCTGATTATTATTCTCCTGGCGATGGGTCTGCAATCCATTGCCCAGGAACCTTTAACCCAGACCATCCGCGGAAAGGTCGTTGACAAAGTCTCCCGGGTGGGGCTGCCCAATGCCAATATCATCCTTTTGGGTTCAAACCCTCAAATTGGCACGTCAACCAACGAAGACGGCCTGTTTGTCATGAACGGTGTGCCCATAGGCAGGCAGAAACTGCAGGTGAGCTACACCGGGTATCAAACCGTTGTTATACCTGACGTAGATGTAAGAACAGGGAAAGAGCCGGTTTTAACAATTGAACTACAGGAAGAGGTTAAATCCATGGGCGAAGTTGAAATCGTGGCCAATCAGCGCAAAGACCGGCCCATCAACCCGATGGCCCTGGTCAGTGCCCGTTCATTTTCGATTGACGAAACCAATAAATATGCAGGCAGTTACGGCGACCCGGCAAGGATGGTGGCCAATTATGCCGGGGTGGTTTCTTCGCGCGACAACCGGAATGATATCATCATCCGCGGAAATTCACCCATCGGGCTGCAATATCTGCTGAATGGTGTTGAAATAACCAACCCCAATCATTTCAGCGCGCTGGGCACAACCGGCGGACCCATTACCATGCTCAATGTTAACCTGCTTGCCAATTCCGATTTCCTGACCGGTGCTTTTCCTGCAAGTTACGGAAACGCTCTTTCGGGGGTGTTCGACATAAAAATGAGGACCGGCAACCCCGACACCAGGGAATATTGGGGGGAACTCAGTTTCAATGGGTTGGAGTTCGGGCTGGAAGGGCCGTTTTCAAAGAAATCCTCATCCACTTATATTGCTGCTTACCGCTATTCCTTAACAGGCCTCCTCGAATATATGGGCGTTAAATTGCCGGAGAGTGCCCAATACCAGGACCTCTCTTTTAACCTGAGTTTCCCGACAAAAAAAGCAGGAACCTTCAAATGGTTCGGAATGGGTGGTAACAGCCGTATCAAAATCCTGGACTCCAAAAAAAAAGAAGGGGACTGGACTTTTCCAACACACGGGGAGGACATTATCAGCGGATCCTCAACCGGTGTTTCGGGGTTGTCGAACCTGTATTTTTTTAATAGCACCACAAGGCTGGTAACACGGCTTTCTGTCGTTGCTTCGCAGGTGGATAATAAAATTGATACCTTCAGCATTCAAAACCCGGTACATTTCCTTTTTGCCGGTGAAAAATCCAGTGAGATAAAATACAACCTTTCTTCCACGTTAAAGAAAAAATTCAATGCAGCCAACAATTTTGATTTTGGAATATTTGCCGACCTGTACGATGTAAATTATGCCGACAGCCAGTATGTGCACCGGATGGCCGGTTACAGGCATTATACCGGAATCAGGTCGGATTTTTATTTGTTGCAGGCCTTTACGGAATGGAAACACAATTTCAGCAACCGGTTCAGTTCCTACATCGGTTTTCGCTATCTCTATCTGACACTGAACGGCACTTATTCCTTTGACCCCCGGCTGGCTTTTTCCTGGAACATTTCTCCTACACAATCCCTGAATTTCGGGGCAGGCCTGGAAAGCCAGATGCAGCCGCGCCTGATGTATTTTGTGCAAGCTCCTAAAGAAAATGACGAATATGCCCTGACCAACAAGAATATGGGATTTTCAAAAAGCTGGCAGTTCGTGTTGGGTTACAATGCTCTTTTAAGCGAATATTTCAGGATAAAGGTGGAAACCTATTACCAGCATTTATTCAACATTCCCGTTTCGGAAAATATTCCGCAGTATTCTATCCTCAACGAAGGTACTGAATTTTATGTGGAAAGGCAGGACAGCCTTGTCAACAAAGGCACCGGCACAAACTACGGGCTTGAGTTCACACTGGAAAAATTCTTCAGCCGCAATTATTTCTTTCTTTTCACGGCATCGTTGTTCCAGTCGCAGTACCGGGGATATGATGACATTTTACGCAGCACATCGTTTAACGGAAATTTTGTGCTCAACGGGGTGGGCGGTTATGAACTACCACTGGGCAAAAAGAAAAAGCGTGTACTAATCCTCGGATTGCGCGTGACTTATGCAGGAGGCAGGCCTTATGTTCCCTACGATCAAACGGCAACGGTGGAACAGGGGCAGGTGGTTTATGACTGGAAAAATGCTTACAAACCCCGTTTCCCTGATTATTTCCGCTCCAGTTTCAGAATAGGGTTACGAAGGAATGAAAAAAAATTCAACATGGAGTTTTATTTCGATCTCCAGTACCGCGCCAACTACACTTATGTCTATTATTACCGCATTGATGTGCTGACCGGGGATATTTATAAAGAATACCGCCTTGGGTTTTACCCGAATTCAGTGGTGAGGATACAGTTTTGAAGGTGGCAGCTAACCCGCCGGACAGACTTGTTTCCGGCGGGTTGGGAATATTTATTATATTAAGTTAGCAGTAAGAAGAAATATTGATCGAATAATTAAAGAACTGTTGGAACTAAAAATTAAAAACCGGAAACCTATTGGTTACATAATAAAGGGAAGAAAATAATATGGGCATTGGGGATGATGAGAACATTAAATTTGCGACTCGGGTTTATTCCGGAAGAACGATAATTAAAAATTCGCAAAATGTAATTTACAATTTGTAAATTACAAAATGTTAAAAAGATGAAAAAACCTTCAAATCCTTTTATTACCGCCGGATACCAGGGAGCCAGATATTTTTGCGACAGGGAGATCGAAACAAAATCTTTGCTCCAAAACATGACAAACGGACTGTCAACCACACTCATTGCGATCAGGAGAATTGGCAAAACCGGCTTGATCAGACACGTACTTGCCAAATTACCTGCGGGCTATACTTCCGTTTATATTGATATTCTTCCTACCGAGAACATGAATGAATTCTTGAATGTTCTGGCATCGGCCGTCATAAACTCCATTCCTCAAAGGACCGGCCCGGGAAAGATGATTATGGATCTTATAAAGTCTTTAAGGCCTGTGATCACTTACGACCCGCTTACGGGTATTCCACAGGTAACAATTGACGTACGAAAAGGAGAGGCGCCCAAACACATAGACAGCATTTTCAAATACCTTGAAAAATTTCCGAAAAAAATTGTTATTGCAATTGATGAGTTTCAGCAAATTCTTGAATATCCGGAAAAGAATACGGATGCCTGGCTACGCTCTTCCATACAAACATTAAAGAATGTTACTTTTATCTTTTCAGGAAGCAGGCAACATTTAATGGATGATCTTTTTTCAGATCCGTCAAGACCGTTTTACAGGAGTACAAGTTTGCTCAATATCGGTAAGATCAATCCTGAAAAATATTCCGCATTCATCATCAGGCATTTTAAAAACAATGGGATAAAAATTGAAAAGGAGATAGTGGCAGAGATGCTTGAATGGACTGATATTCACACTTATTATGTTCAACTTTTATGCAATAAGGTATTTGCGGAAAGCGGTAATCAAGTCACATCGAGAACATGGAGAATGGAAGCAAACAGATTGTTAGAAGAACAGGAATTATTGTTTCTTAAATACCGTGACTTGCTGACCAAACAACAATGGCGGTTATTAAAAGCCATAGCCCGGGAAGGTCAGGTTTATTCACCTTCTTCCAAAGATTTTGTTTCAAAATATTCTTTGGGAAGCCCTGCAACTGTTCTGCGTTCATTGGAGGCATTGCTGAAAAAGCAAATGATCTATTCAGATTATGATAAGGATAAACGAGTGTTTTATAAAGTTTATGACCTCTTGTTAAGAAGATGGCTTGAAGAACAATACCAATTAACCTGAAAATCTGGAAGAACAACGATTTTGAAAAATAATTCTACCCCTTCCTCAAAACATAAACCACATTTGAAGTCCGTTTTGTATCGTCCGTGATTTCCAGATTCATGTTGTGTTTGCGGGCAATTTCTTCAATACTTGTGCGTGAGACAAATTCCAGTTTGTGTTCCGCTTTATTAAATCCGGAACGGGTTGAGAAGATTTCCGTCAGGCGAGTACCAAGATGCCGCTTTTTCATTTCCTTGTCCGAATCGCGAATAATGATCATACCACCGGGATTGGTCTTTTCAATGCACTTTTCAAGAAGGTGAATTTGTTCTTTTTTCTGCAGATAGTGCAGCACATCATACAGAATAAACACATCCGATAGTTCAGGTTCCTGCCGGGTAATGTCGGCAACGGCAAAAGTAATCTGTCCGGTTTTAATGGCGCAGTTACCGGCCACGGCAATCTTGTCCTCATCATAATCATACGCCCTGATAATGCGATCTTCCGCCACCATCGCCAGCATAAAATCAAGATAGCCGTAACCGCAGCCCAAATCGGTAATGGTACATTTCCGTGGGATGATGTTGTTAAAAAATATATAATTGTGTTCAAACTTTAGTTTTATCCGTGTGTACCATTCCAGCACAGGCCCTTTATAAGTAAAATTCTTGATGATGTAATCGGCCCAATAACCGGGGGTTTCCCTTTCCTGTCTTACGGCAGCATATTCCTTTCTGAACCAGGCATTTACATTCCTGCTTTGTTCACGTACAGTTTTGCCATATTCATTTTTTGAAAGATCAATGCGGGGGAGAAATTTGGTTGTAAGGAATCCGCGTTTCAGGAAGAATTCACTTTTCTTTAAACACTGGTTCTGCCCATGGATAATGATGGGGAGGATATCTATTTTCAATTTACTTGCAAGGTAAAAAGCCCCTTTGTGAAATCGCCGGATGGTGCCGTCATCGTTGCGGTGGCCTTCCGGGAAGATCATAAAGGAATAGCCATCGGCAATCAACGATTTCAGGTCTTTGGCAATTTCATTATACCCGATATCAGAAGGCAGAAAATCGGCATATTGCAATGCTTTACCGTAAAAAGGATGGGTGTAGTTCCGGCGGTTGGTCAGGATGAGCACTTTGGGACTGAGCAGCATCATCAGCATCAGGTCAACATGCGACTGGTGATTGGCAATGATAATGGCCGGCTTACTGAAATCTTCATGATCAGGGTTGATGATCTTTTTTGGCGTAAGAAAATTAAAGTAGATCAGAAACCACGTCAGTTTACTGAAAACCAAGTGGAAAAGGTATTTTTTCTTTTTTCTGCTTCCGGGAACTATCCGCAGGATAAATGAAAAAAGCGACATTGTTAGTGCTTCGCTCAAAAAAATAAACAGCGAAATCACTGAAAAGATCAGATCGAGCAGCGTAACAGGACGATTGCGCTTTCCCATTTTGTAGGTTACCATCCATTTAAAGATTGGGGGCAAGAAGGTGAAAGTGATGATAATAACCGAGAGGATGCCGATGACCGACATGGTCGCGATGGAACGCAGGGCAGGATGCCGGGCAAAGATCAGCACGCCGATACCCAGCAACGTGGTGATGGCAGAAATGATTACGGATACTTTATACGACGAAATATCGCGGATGCCGTATTTGTATTCCTGCAACAGCCCCCGCATGATGAAAATGCTGTAATCAATACCCAGTCCGAAAATGAAGGTGAGAATGATAACATTGAAAATATTGAACGAAATACCCAGGATTCCCATGATACCCACCGTCCACAGCCAACTGAAAAACACGGGGATCATGGTGACGACGGTCAGCTCAATACGGCCATAAGACAACAGCAGGACAACAAAAACAAAAGAAAGGGAGATTAGGATCAACTTATTCAGATTATCCTTTAAGATGGTGATAAATTCACTGGTGATGATGCGTTTGTCAATCAGCCAAAAGCCCGACCGGTTTTCCAGGGCATGATAGACGCGTTGCAGTGATTGCTGATCGTTGTTCACTTTTATTACATTGATCACCGCCGCCAGCGTATCGGTAACAATGGTGAAATTGTCGAGATATAATTTATCAATGGCTGACAATTGGCCGGGGCCAACAGGCTCAAACTTTTTATCAAGGAGGTTGAAAAAACGGGCAAAAGCTTTCTTATTAAACCCGAATTCTTTGCCTGTTTCTGTCAGCAACCGTTCTGTTTTCTCTTTTCTTTTTTCCCAAAAACGGTTCCATTTTTCGATGGCCTGCCTGCGGCTTTTCTTTGACTGGAAAATATTGGATACCACTGTGGCATCATCAATGATACCGGCTTTCTTTAAGCTGTCAATTATCGGTGCCGCGTTGTTTTCATTGTGTTGCAGGGCTTTATCAAGAGTTTTACCGGGCGTCACGAGGTAAATGGTCTTTTTGGAAATACTGGTCAGGCTGTTCAAATTCTTTTCGGCCTGAACCAGCTCATCACTCATGTAGTTGTTTTTCATCATGTCGGCATCAAACCGGACTTTGCCCGAAAAAAAGATGAAGCCAACGGTCAGGGCCAAAATGCTCCAGGACAGGTATTTGTTTCCCGAAAAGTCATACGAGGCTATCCGGTCTATCCAGCCGGGGGTTGAATGAGGTTCGTGGCTGGTTTTTTTATCCAGCAAAAAAGGAAGGACAATCAGTGAAAACATGGCAGCCGACAGCACCGCAATGGCAGCAAATAATCCCAGGTCGTTCAGCGCATTGGAATTGATAAAATGCAAGCTTAAAAAAGCACCTGCCGTTGTGATACTGCTTAAAAGAATGGGCGTTGTCAAATCTTTGTAGATATGCCGGATGCTGCTGTGTTTACGGTAATGCGCCAGGATGTGCAGTGCATAATCAAGTGAAATGCCCAGTAAAACAGAACCGATACCCAATGCAATAGCCGAGACCTTGTTTTCCAACAGGTATAATGCGGCCAGCGAAACCAGTCCGCCAAACAACACCGGCAGAAAAACAAGCACAAAAGTCTTTTTGCTTTTGAAAAACAAACTGATAAAAAGCACGAGCAAAACCGCTGCCAGCGAAATCGTGATGATGATGTCCTTTTTTATCCGTTCGGCATTTCCGAGCGCCACCACGGGACTGCCGAAATATTCGACATGAATACCTGAAAAACCGTCTGCTTTCAGATTGTTGATCAGGTTATCGATGCTTTCAAAAAGAACTTTATTGGCTGAAGTATTGTTTGTTGATTGTGGAGTGATGAGCACCAACAGGTTTTTGCCATCTTTCGTAACAAAATGACCGTCAAATATTTTCAGGTTGTTGCTTAACTGAAAGGTCTTGAATTTGTTTAATGCAAGCGATGTAAGATGCAACGGGTCTTCGGCAATGATCCGTTTTATCCCAAGCCCCATGGGAGAAATCAGCGTTTTGTAATTGGTTTCAAGAATGTTTCTTATGCTTTGTTCATTCAACATCGAATCAATCTTTTGGTAATCCGCATCATCCAGAAACAGGGGAAGATGATCGTAAATCAGGTAATAGATGTTCATCAGTTGCTCATCTGTCGGAGGCCTGTCAACGGATTTGAGATAGCCGGGGACAAAGTTCTTCTGCAACGAATCCACAAACATATTGGCAAAACGGGTCAGCAATTCAGGCCTGGCAGGCAGGGAAGTATCCTTTTGGGTGATATTGAAGACAACTTTGTCCAGCAACTTGGCATTGGAATAAACAAAATTCAGATTGGTGATCTTTTGGTTTTGGGGAAGCACTTTGGTGATGTCTTCACTCAACCGCAGACGGGAAGCATAATAAACGGCAAGGGCGATCACCAGTAGAAGCACAACAAAACCGGCAATTTTGTTGCGGTTGATAAGCCGGTACAGAAAAAGGAAAAAATTGCTCATGCTTTATGCCTGCCGTTTTAAGATGTTTTAAATGTATTTTTATTTTTTTTTCTCCTGCCTGTTAAAAGTGAAATTTTCTGAATCAAATACGAAACCGACCCTGTTGCCAGCCCCATGATGAGAGCAAACATAAGGGCACCAATGACATACTGAAAAATACTGTAGCCCAGATCATCCATTGTCGTATAAAAATTTCCTGCCATGAGCTGGGTTTTCAGATTATTGAGTGTTTCGATACTTAATTCCTCATGTTGATTTAGGACAAGCCCCCCGGTTTTGTAACTGAAATAAACAATAAACGGGATTATCGGGGGAATGCTGATGTTGGATGCCGCCAGGACAATGATTTTATTGAGCCGCATAAAATGCGCCAGGAAAGCCGCCACCAGCATTTGAAATCCCCAGATAGGGACGATCCCCATAAACACCCCGAAACCCAATGCCGAAGACACTTTCAACGGGCTTTCGTTGTGGGCGCTGATCTGCTCTTTCAAAATGAGAGAAAACTTTTTCCGGGTCAGGTAAAGCACAGCGTTGCGGGGAATGATATACAAAAACGTTATCAGTACCAGCACAGTATTCAGTACACTGATGCGGGCAAAATCAGGCAATGGCCGAAAATGGGTAACCCTGTCTTCTTTGTCGGGATAAAAAACCCTGACCGGAACAGGTATAATCTTAATTCCGCTCCAGACCGACCGGACGAGCACCTCCACCTCGAATTCGTATTTGGGGGTAAAGAATTTTGTCTTTTCATAAAGCAGGACAGGATACAAACGGTATCCTGACTGTGTGTCAGGAAGCTTTTGCCCGGTTTCCACCCAAAACCAGAAATTGGAGAACTTGTTGGCAAAAGTGTTTTTGGCAGGCATCCCTTCAATCTCAATGTTGCGGGAGCCGATGATCAGGGCTCCCGGTTCTTCTTTCAGCTTTTGGGCAAACACAGGCAGATCGGATCCATAATGTTGTCCGTCGGCATCAATGGTAACGGCGTAATCGAATCCTTTTTCCAATACCCGTTTAAATCCCCGGCGGACAGCATACCCCTTGCCCCTGTTCTTTTCGTAACTGACAACATCAACACCATCAAGGTTTTTCAGCAATGCTTTGGTGTTGTCCGTGGAACCGTCATCCACCACAATGATGTCCGGGCAATACTCCGAAACATCACGGATAACCGGCAGAAGGGTTTTCCCGTTGTTGTATGTGGGGATGATCACACAAACCTTAAAACCGTTGAAAATATTTTTATGATATTCGGTTTTGCCCATCAAAATCAAAAAAGTTAAGTTGCAAAAATACCTTTTTGTGTTAATGGCCGGCTTTTCCGGGGAGGAAGTATTTCTTGATCTTATTCCCGTTGTTGGCATCCCGCTGCTATCAGTAAAAAAGGATGTCCCGGTCGCAAAACCAGGGCAACAAAATAAAATTTAGCCAAAACAAGCCGCAACTACCTCAATGAATTTTTTATTTTTGCCTTCATGTAATTCTACCGGTCTGATGGGAAAAACACCATTAAATGCTCGTTGACAAAGATAAAATACTTGAACTCATCCCTCATGCGCCGCCCATGTTAATGGTTGACGGATTGATCGCCAGTGATGGATACACAACAACATCCCGGTTGATTTTGGACGAAAGCAATCTTTTTTGTCAGGACGGATATTTTCACGAACCGGGACTGGCAGAAAATATAGCCCAGACCGTTGCATTACGGGGTGGGTATCAAGCCCTTCAAGATGGCGAACCGGTAAAAAAAGGATTTATCGGATCAATTAAACGTTTTTCGGTTTTTCAGCTTCCAAAGGATAACGACACATTGATTACTACGATTGCCGTTACAAATCAATTGCAGAATGCTTTTGTCATCTCTGGTAAGGTGTATGTTGGCAATATCCTGATGGCAGAAGGGGAAATGATTATTTTTGAAGAGCGATAAATCTCAGGAAAATGAAGGATAGCAGGGATGAATGTTAAATTAGGCTTTGAATACCGCCAGTTTGCCCATTGTGAGAGTGGTGTGGTTTCTAATTTACTTCGTTTTTATAATATTGAATTAAGTGAGCCGATGATTCGGGATTGGGAAAGGGTTTAGAAATTCCGGCTTTTATAAAGTAACGGAACAAGATGGCAGGATTTCTTCGGAACAGGAATTGCTTTGTGCCTTCATCTGCATTAAAACCTCAATAAAAAGGATTAAAAATATGTTTCAGAGTACTTGACGAATGGCTCAAATTCGGAGAAAAAGTTTACACTACACAAAAAAAAAAGATTAAGCTTATTCAGGGATAGTCACCGGGTGAGGACTGCGGACAACGGCCTACGTAATTCCCTTAATTTAGTACGCAAATCAACCAAATCGTAACACAAACAGAAATAGCAGCATTTTTATTCTATAAGTTTGATGCCAACAAATGGTTGTTTAATTTTTAAATCATAACAAAAAATGACTAATTCTTATGAACAAAAGGTAAATGACTTCATGGCGAAAGTCATTGCCAAAAATCCGTCTGAGGTAGAATTCCATCAGGCAGTAAACGAAGTAGTTGAATCGCTTATTCCTTTCATCGAAGAAAACCCGCAGTACAAAGAAGCCAAAATTCTTGAAAGAATGGTTGAACCTGAGAGGGTAATTATGTTCCGCGTCCCGTGGTCGGACGATAAAGGTGAAGTACAGATAAACCGTGGTTTCCGTATTGAAATGAACAGTGCAATCGGTCCTTATAAAGGTGGCCTTCGTTTGCACCCCACCGTTAACCTGGGCATCCTTAAATTCCTTGCTTTTGAGCAGGTACTGAAAAATTCACTGACAACCCTTCCGATGGGTGGTGGTAAAGGCGGGTCTGATTTTGACCCCAAAGGAAAATCAGACAACGAAGTCATGCATTTCTGCCAGAGTTTTATGACTGAACTCTTCCGTCATATTGGTCCTAATACTGACATTCCTGCCGGTGACATTGGCGTTGGCGGCCGTGAAATCGGTTTCCTGTTCGGACAATACAAAAGATTGCGCAATGAGTTTACAGGTGTTCTCACCGGTAAAGGCCTTGAATGGGGTGGTTCATTGATCCGTCCTGAAGCTACAGGATACGGTGCTACTTATTTTGCAGAAGAAATGCTGAAAACAAGGGGTGACAGCTATAAAGGCAAAACTGTTGTTATTTCAGGTTCTGGTAATGTGGCACAATATGCCACCGAAAAAGTTACGCAACTGGGTGGCAAAGTGGTTACCCTTTCCGATTCATCGGGATACATCTATGATGCTAACGGAATTGATGCCGACAAGCTGGCTTTCGTTATGGAACTGAAAAACGTAAAACGTGGCCGCATCAAAGAATATGCTGATAAATACGGTGTTGAATACTATGAAGGCCAACGTCCGTGGGGTGTTAAATGCGATGTGGCTATGCCTTGCGCAACCCAGAATGAAATCAATGAAGAAGAAGCCAGGACATTGGTCAACAACGGTTGTTATGTGGTTTCTGAAGGGGCTAACATGCCTTCATCATTAGCGGCTGTTGCTGTTTTCGAAGAAGCTAAAATTCTTTATGCTCCGGGTAAAGCTTCCAATGCCGGTGGTGTTGCCGTGTCAGGACTCGAAATGAGCCAGAATTCATTGCGTTTAAGCTGGACAAGGGAAGAAGTTGATGCCAGATTACATCAAATTATGAAAGACATCCATGCTACTTGCGTAAAATGGGGTACAGAAGGTGATTACATTGATTACGTTAAAGGTGCAAACATTGGCGGTTTCGTAAAAGTTGCCGATTCAATGCTGGCACAGGGCGTTGTATAATATTTTCATCATACGTTAAATAAAGCCGGCTCAATGGAGCCGGCTTTTTTGTTTTTGAATCAAGTTGAAAAAATTACATTTCTGTAACCTTTTTCCCGGGGGTTACGTTATGAATTTTAGTAATTTTGTAATAAACACAAAACCAAATTGATTACTGTAACTTGTGATAGGATGGTGCTGGGAATTATGCAGCCCTATTTTTTCCCGTATCCCGGTTATTTTTCATTGATTAAGGCAACGAATAAATGGATTGTATTCGATACACCCCAATACGAGAATCGTTCATGGATGAACAGGAACCGGATCATTGATCCGAATCATGAGAACTGGATGTATTTTACAGTCCCAATAAAAAAGCATGAATTAAAATCACCCGTCAATAGCATACGGATACAAAATTGCGAAAACTGGAAAGGAAAAATAATCGGACAACTTGGCTACTATCGAAAATATGCACCCCACTTTAACAAGGTAATTGAATTTTTAGTTGAAACTTTAAAGGTTGACTTCGATAATTTATCCGAATTAAACATCCACACATTAAAAGCAACTTGTGCTTATCTGGGCATTGATTTTAACTATGAAATATTCTCCAAAATAAACCTCCCCGTTGAACCGGTTCAAGAGCGCGACGAATGGGGACTGAATATTTGTAAGGCAATGGGGATAAAAGACTATATCAATCCGGAACGCGGACAATCGTTTGTGCACAGGGAAAAATTTTTAGACAACAATATTAATCTTCGGTTCTTAAAATTTGGTTTTCCGGAATATGATCAAAAAAGAAAAGATTTTATTCCGGGCCTGTCCATCATTGATGCCATGATGTTCAATACCCCAAAAGAAATTATCCAAATGCTTGATGAATATGAATTGGTTAAATAAACAGTGGAAAAGTTAATTGTTGATCGAATTGATGATCTCGCTGGATTTGAGGAGATTAAAAACGGCTGGGAGAAACTTTACGAATCGGACCCAAATTCAAATGTTTACATTTCATGGCTTTGGATGTATGGTTGTTTTTCTTTTCCATCCTCCGAATGGATAGTGCTTGGTGTAAAGAATGCTGATACTTCTTCTTACGTTGCCTTCCTGCCGCTTACTTCATTCAACCATGGAGCATTTGGGATTTACCCGGTACGACAGATTGTGTATGGCGGCAAACCGGTTTCAGTCTATTCCGGTTTTTTATGTTCACCTGATTTTGAATTCAACGCCATTCGGGAACTGGCATCTTATATTCAGTCAAATTTAAAATGGGAACTCTTTCATTTTAACTGGATTAAAGATCCCCGTTTGGGAATCTTTATGCATACTTTTTCCCATTCCAAATTTATTGTTCGGGAAAGTAAGAGCCTCACTGCTTTGATTATAACCTTGCCAGACAATTACCAAATTTACTTATCCAGTTATATCAGTAAAAAAATCAGGCATGCGATAAGGGTCAGAACAAAACATATCCTGGAAAACAAAAACTTTATACTCCGATATGCCAATGCGGAAACGATTAACAAAGACCTTGATGCGCTATGTGAGTTATGGTTTAACCGGTGGAAACATAAAAATAATATGGAATGGTATCGGTACATTTTAAGAATTTTCTTTGAAAATGATTTGCTGAAGTTAAGTGTCATTTGGTATGGCGATACCCCTGTTTCGGCACTTGCCTGTACAATTGACCCGGTGAATAGGTTTTACAATAGTATCATTACAAGCTATAACCCCGAATACTCAAAATTAGGACCGGGCATTGTTTTATTTTCCGAGAGCATTAAAAATGCTATTGAGCTACATTATAAATATTACGATTTTACAGTTGGCCTGGACCCTTATAAAAGAGCTTTCGGGCCGGAACAATATGAAACAAAGAACATTTCAATTATTAGAAAAAACATCAAAACATTTATTGTTTTAGGTGTGGCAAAAAGAACAAAAAGAATACTTAAGAAAATGAAGAAGCCTATATGGAAATAAGATAAAAAAACCAAAATTGGGTTTACCGCTTCACTTTATATCATTGCTGTTCTCATAATACGATAACGGTTTGAGCACCTTGTCAAAAACAAAATATTGCATCAAAACAAAATCTTTTCCCCCGTTGATTAGCGCATAAAACCGGTCAAGGTCAACAGGCACCAGTGCAATTTGCCCGTCCGGTATCACCTCATCATTTTTCTTTTTCTCAAACATCCGTACATAAGTCGTGTCTTTTCCCCTGTCAATCAGGGTCATTTCATAAAGCGGGGAAGAATGAACGATGGAATCCATTTTTACCGGATCCATAATGTTGTTCATCCTTGTTTCATAACGCAAATCCCTGAAAGAGGTCAGGAAATTTAACAGCTTTAAAGTATCATACCTTAAAATTTCTTGTTCGTCGCTAAGGCGGATAAGTTTGTAGTTTCCCAGTTCATCAGTAACATGAACACGGAAACTGTTTTGCGGATTTTTATCAAACAACACTTCAACACTGCTGATGTCTGCCAGCTTTTTATTGAAAACAATATGGCTTTTCCAATCATCGGGTTTGGGTGAAAAACGTGAAGAGAGAAACCCGCGAAATGAGGGTATGAAAACAATATAGGGAGTTTCGGCCCCTTCAATCAGCATATACGTGCCCAGATTGTTCTGCGTGGCATCCCCCACATAAAATACTTTGGTTCGTTTTTCGTGTTTGAACAATTTAATTTTGTTAAACAGATCAATCCGGTAAACTTCCTGATAGATTTCCACCTTTTTTGCCGTGGCTGCCATGCGTTCAACCACATTGTCGTAACCGGCCAGCGAAACCGGTGATTTTACCCTCATCCTGCGTAAGGTGCCAAGCAACATGTTAACCAGCTTTATGTTGGCCCTGAATTTCCCGTTCAAAACCCAGCCTTTTTCATCCCGTTGCAACGTCACCTGGTTTTGTTGTTTGTCGGCAATAAATATCCGGGTAACCGAAGCCGTATCCCTGACTGAGAAGTCGGACTCCCGTTTTTTAAGCGTGGAGTAATGATTACCGGTTATCAATGCGGTGGCCACAACAACCAGAGTAACAACAACAATTAAAATGATCTTATTTTTTTTCATGCTTAATCTTTCCTGCTATCGTGAATACTTTCTTTTTCGTAAGCGGATTAGTATCAGGCCTGCAATAATAACCAACAATACCGGTGCGAGCAAATTAAAAACCTGCCATTGTGCCGAATACTTATTCAGTTTGGCTTTGTCGAGCAGCCTGAGTTTCAGTTCCCTCGATCTTAGTGATATGATTCCGGGACCATCGGTGAGGTAGTTGACGGCGTTTAAAATAAATTCTTTGTTCCCGAATGTCTGGCGGGTAAATTGGTCATAACCCAAAGGTAATGGTTCTCCACCCGGTATTTGAAACTGGTTCCGGATAATGTCCCCGTCGGATACTACAATCATACTTGTGGGAACACTTTGCTCTTTAAACCCGATGGCTTTATCGCCGGCGATGGCGGGAGGAATACGGTTTTTAAAATCCGATTCAAAAACCCCTTCCAGCAATACGGCGATCATCCTCGGTGGGCCTTGATACAGCCGTTCATCCGGCTTTTTCCGTATCATGGCCAGGCTGATCACTGCCGGGACATTGATGGTTCTGGAATAGGGAGAAGTTTTCAGCAAAGGGGTTTTCTTTACTCCGGGCACCCTTATGGTATCCATACTGCTGACAAACTGGGTTTTAATGGCATTCAGGTTGCGCACAATGGGATGCTGCGACAACGGTGTGACAACCGGGAAATAAAACCACGGGAAAAATTCAATCTGCGGCTGGTTTCCAACCTGTCCTGTCCTCACGGGAATGGGCAAGGCATTCAGGTCAAGCACCAGGTCGGCATTCATCCTCACCCCGTATTTAAACAGCATGTCCGTAAGATTGAGTTTGTTTGCAACGGCAACCGTGGATTCACTGGATTGAATGCTGTCCATGCTTGTTAAAACCGGATCAACCAACCATAAAACCTTACCGCCATACATGATATACTGGTCAATGATGAACTTATCTTTTTCAGTAAATACCGAATCGGGTTTGGCAATAATGATGGCTGCATATTTCGGTGTTATCTTATATTTTTCGTTTATGGAATCTTCCAGTGTGCGGTTGACCAGGGCATTAATTTTACCGTCAATTCGGATCCTGTCAACCCGGTAATCGGTTTTCAGTGCATTGGTTATATCATAAGTTTCCCGCGCATTCAGTTCGCCCTGTCCTTCAATAAACGCAACAGCCGGTTTTACTTTTCTCGACAATACTTTAATGGCATTAACAAACTTGAACTCCAGGTTTTCGATGGAATTGTTCAGCACCGCTTCGGGGGGAACATTGAGCTGGGCATCCAGCAATTCAACAGGCATCTCTTTATTGCGATAGGATACAATGGCCCCGGGGAAAATGACCTGTTGCTGAAGCCCGTTTTTGGTTTTTACCTGCAAATTAGTGGGGTTCAACCCTTCTTGCACAAGCAACTGATAAGTCTCGTTCCGTTCTTTCGGGTCTTCACTGGCCGAAGGGTTAATAAAATCGTATTGGATGTTCTTATTATAAGCCCTGAACTCATCCAGCAGTTCTTTGGTCTCGCGCCTGAGGCGTTTAAATCCGGCGGGAAAATCCCCATCAAGGTAAACCTTGAAGTAAACAATGTCATCCAGGTTTTTCAATATATGCCTCGTTGCCGGGGAAAGGGTATATCGTTTTTCGGAAGTCAGGTCGAAGCGTGTAAAAACAAAAGAGCCGATCAGGTTGACGGCTGCAATGACAGCCAACACCAGAAGCAACTGGACAATGTACCGGCGTTTAATATTTTTACTGCTTCTTTTCATTCACATCTTGTTATTGCCATTTACGGCGTGCTATCATAAAATTTGTGAGATATAAAAAGAAAACGATCACACTTAAAAAATAGATCACATCGCGTGTATCCACCACACCCCGGCTGATGGAACTGTAATGGGCACTGATGCCCAGCGATTTAATAAACAGGGCAATATTGCCGAACCACTCCAGCGAATAAATAAACTCAAAACCCAGGTAGGCAATGGCAGTGATGATAACGGCCACGATAAACGACACAACCTGGTTGTCGGCAACAGAAGAAGCAAACAAGCCGATAGAAACAAACGTAGCTGCCAGAAACAGCAGGCCGATGAACGACCCCCAGAATGCTCCCGAATCAATGTTCCCCGGCGGATATCCCAGTTGCCAGACCGAAAAATAATAGATAAGGGTAGGGATCAACGAAAACAATACCAATACAAAAGCGGCGAAATATTTAGCCAGAATAATCTGCATATCGGTCAGTGGCCGGGTATAAAGCAACTCAATGGTTCCCGAACGGTTTTCTTCGGAAAATGAACGCATGGTAATGGCCGGTATCAAAAACAAAAAGACAAAAGGGGCAATGATGAACAGGCCGTCTACATTGGCATAACCAAAATCCGGAATATTAAATTCGGTTGGAAGCACCCACAAAAACAAGCCCACCACGACAAGAAAAACAACCATGATGATGTAGCCCAGAAATGAGCTTAAAAAACTACGTATTTCTTTTAAAAACAATGAATACATATCTGGGATGCCCATTTTTACAGGTGCCCGCAAAAATAAGATATTTTAACGGCCTTTTCCTTGTTCTCTATATTCCTTTTAACAAATATTAAATAATGACTGCATCGGTTTATTATGCCGATGTCCCGGGAACGGATGAAGTGTATGAAGTGCTTCTCTCAAAACCGGACAAAGACGCCAAGGCGCAAAGTTTTTTTTTCTCTGCGCCTTGGCGTGGGATTAAGGAATCAGCTTTTCTTATCAAGGATCAAAATCTGGTTGGCCACCACTTCGGTGATGTACTTTTTGTTGCCTTCCTTGTCCTCGTAGCTGCGGTTGGTCAGCTTGCCCTCGAGGGCGATCTCTTTGCCTTT
>CAJVWU010000061.1 GCA_913009755.1 uncultured Bacteroidia bacterium | reverse complement strand
CTTTCAGGGGATATCATATAAATGTATCTAGGTCGCTAAAGATCACCTGTCTTTTCCCATTTAAATTCTATCAAACAAAAATAGAATTAAATGACCCTTTCTTTTTTAATTTTGTAAACATACGAGGGTCGTTATTGGATGAATGGAATAATGGAATGATGGAAACAACCTGACGGGATTCCGTAGGCTACAAAACGACAGCAACCCGTCAAGGTTTCATGGCAGGACAAACATAGACAGTTTACTGAATCTTATCAGGTTTGCGAAGCAAAAGCTGATTAGAATCAGTTGTGCACAAGGCAGGAAAAACCAATAGTCAAATAATAAACAAATTGTGTAACTTTGTGAAATGAGAGAAAAAGCAATCATAACACCTAATATTTTACGATGGGCAAGAGAAACTTCAAAAATGTCCATTGAAGATGTTGCTTTGAAAATAAAAGTGAAATATGAAAAAATTGCACTTTGGGAAAGTGGCGAAGAATTCCCTTCAATAAATCAACTTGAAAAATTATCAAGGCTATACCGAAGACCAATCGCAATTTTTTATCTTCCTGAACCACCCGCTGATTTCCAGACTTTAAGAGATTTTAGAAAAAATGTTATTTCGAAAGAATACAGTACTGCATTAACTTTTATAATTAGAGATATTCAGTCAAAGCAATCTTGGTTTAGTGACTTCCTAAAAGAAGAAGGTGAAAATCAACTTGATTTTATTGGAAAATTTAATTCAAAAACAAAGATAGAAATAATTGCATCAGATATTATAAAAACATTGGGAATAGGGTCAATAGAGAAAAATCAAGATATTTTAAAATATTGGGTTGATAAAATTGAGCAAAAAAGGGTATTTGTTTCATTGTCCAGTAATATTCATAGCCATTTAAAGATTGACATTAATGAGGTCAGGGGTTTTGCTGTTAGTGACAAATACGCACCCTTTATATTTGTAAATAATGCTGACGAAAAAAACGCTCAACTTTTTACATTAATTCACGAACTAACACATCTTTGGATTAATGCAAGCGGTGTTTCTTCTTTTGACTTAATTGATTTCAGGAATTCAGGGGACTTGAACAAATTTGACCCAATTGAAGTATTATGCAATAGAGTAACGGCTGAGATATTAATGCCTGAATCTTCCTTTGTCAATATTTTAAGAGATTACAAAACTATCACTTCTTCTGTCGTTGAAAAAATTGCTGAAGAACTGAGAGTAAGTTCTTTTGCTCTTTCAGTACGTATGTTAAACTTAAATATCATATCCGAATTTCAATTTAACCAATTTAGAAAAGTATTTAAAGAAAAATACGAAGAGTACTTAGAAATTCAAGCAAATAAACCAAAACGAAAAGGAGGACCAAATTACTATATATTAAAAATTAGAAAAAATAGTAAAGCCTTTACATCATACATATATGGCTACTACAAGAGTGGAAAGATTACAGGATATGAAGCCAATAAGTTATTAGACATAAAAGTGAGTAATTTTAAGAACTTAGAAAAACACTTATATGCATAATAATCAACAGAAATATTGTCTTGATTTTAATTTTTTTATTGAGGCCTGGAATAAGTATTATTCACGGGATTTTTGTAAATCTTATTGGGACGTAATAGACAATTTGGCTAAAAAAGGTATAGTTTTTATCACACAAGAAGTTAAAAAAGAGATTGATAGAGGCGATGACAATCTAAAAGAATGGCTTAAAGATAAGAGTTATATTGTCAAGCCGATTGACCAAAAAGTACAACTTTGTCTTAGAGATTTATATTCTACAGACAAATCGCATCAATATTTAGCAAATAACACTAAAAACAGGTCGATAGCAGACCCTTGGGTAATTGCACATGCAATGGCAGAAAATGCAATTGTGGTAACAAAAGAATATCTCGCAAATAGCCCAAATACTCAGAAGATTAGAATTCCTGATGTATGCCAAAATATGAATGTTAAATGGATAAATGATTTTGACTTTATCAAAGAAGTAAATATTAAATTTTATTGTGAGACTGAATAAGCCCAGTGCACAACAATGTATAAAAATAATAGCCGAGATAATCGTGAAATTGATGGTTGTAACCCGCTTCAACTTCATTGTAAATTGAAAAGTTTAAACTCCGCAGTCGGCTACTATTCTTATACTCACCGTTATACCTGGAAGGGTTTGGTTTGTTTTTTTCAAATTTGTTCCGCATCGGTATAAATAAAAGGAAATATTAACATAAAAAATTGTAAACAAAATTCAGGACGGGTCAGATATAATGGGAATATGGTATAGAAGGGTAAAGAAACAGAAGGAATATAACAGAAAAGGGTTTTTTTAAAGATGACAAAAGTTTTTAAGTTCGGCGGTGCTTTAATGAAAAATGCCGGTGGCATTAAAAGGATGGCGTTTTTGGTTTCCGGGGCTCAAGATAAAAACCTGGTTGTTGTTGTGTCAGCGCTCGGTAAAACCACGAACGCACTGGAATCGTTACTCCGGTCATCGCTGGTCAACGATAAACCTGCGGCAGAAAAAATCTTTCTTGCCATCCGACGGTTTCACTTCGAAATGGCCGAATCGCTGTTCGGCTCTGCCCGCCATCCGGTGTTTGATGAGCTGAACAATTATTTTGAAGAGTTGAACAAAGAACTGAGCCGGGTTTTTCACGACAGGTATGAAGCTTACGACCAGGTAGTCAGCTTTGGCGAAATGTTTAGTGCGGTCATCATAAATGCCTGGCTAAAAGAAAATAATATTCCTTCCCATCTTGTGGATGCACAATCCATTATTGTTACCAACAGCAATTTTACCTCAGCAGGGATTGACTGGAAAAATACGGCCAAAACCGTTACCGAGCAGTTGCTGCCCTTGCTTGAAAAAGGCGAAGTGATCCTGACACAGGGTTTTATCGGTGCCGACAAAAACGGGAACACAACTACCCTGGGTCGTGAAGGTTCAGACTTTACGGCTGCCCTTCTCGCCCATATCCTTGATGCCGGGGAAATTACCATTTGGAAAGATGTTCCCGGCCTGATGAATGCTGATCCGGCACGGTTTAATGATTGCCATAAACTTGACAAAATATCATATCATGAAGCCATTGAGCTTGCCTTTTTCGGGGCTTCGGTCATCCATCCCCGTACCATCCAGCCCGCACAGCACAAAAAAATCCCACTGTATGTCCGTTCTTTTAATGGCCCTTCCAGTTTTACACGGATAGGTGATGACAATTCCCGCGACGATCAGTTATCAAAAATTATTATAAAAGACAACCAGGTTCTTTTGAGTATCGGTTCACGCCAACTGGAATTTATTGCTGAAGAAAATCTGACCCGTATCTTCGATGCTTTCAGCCGGCACAAAATCCACATCAACATGATGCAAAACTCGGCCGTCAGTTTTTCGGTATGCTTTGATGAAGAACAAGAGAAACTTCAGTCACTCGTCAATGACTTAAAAAAGGAATTCACCCTGAAATATAACTCAGGATTACAATTGATAACCATCCGATATTACAACGGTGAGCTCATCAATGAACTCACCGCCGGTAAAAAAATCTTTCTGGAACAACGCACCCGTACCACTGTACAAATGATGGTGCGTTAACAGATAATCACAAAACCTTCCGGTTACCTGATCATAACTTTTCGGACAATTGAACTGTTTACTTGTTCCATTTTCACAATATACATTCCCTGACGGGCTTCACTGGCAAGGTTAACGGAAAAATTCCCGTTGAAAGTACCACGCCAGACCACCTGTCCCATCAGGTTCGTAATCAGCACATCAGCGCCTGACCATTCCGTTCCTGCAGTAATAATAACCTTGCCCTCATAGGAATAGATTTTCGGGTCAACCGTTGATTCTTCAGTACCTGTACCCACCAATCCCCAGTTTTCTAACACAACATCATCAAGAAATACACCATACCCCTGTGTGCTGGTCACATGGAAACCGATGAAGATTATTCCGTCAACATTCGGCGTAATTATACCGTTGGCCTCTTGCCACGATGAACTGGAATAGGCCGTATCCTGATAAAGCGTGTTGGTAATATCTTCCGGGAAGGGTGTTGTTCCCCAAAAGCTGCTGATTGCTTCGGGAGTTCCCGAAATCAATGCTCTGTAATAATAAGACAGGTTGTATTCTTTTCCGGCTTCCACAGCAAAAGGTGGCGAAATGAGCCAGTTGTCATAGTCGGTCTGAACGATGCCTTCCGGATTAAAACAGAGCATGGAGATATTGTCATTGTGGCCCATCTGGTCTGTGCTTACCCATTTGGCTTCCGACATGTCATCCGACTGCCACCCAAGTGGGGGCAAAGGAACATTCGCATCGGAAAAATCCTCCAGATAAGGATAATCGGAAATAGCATCCATGGTTGCAAACGACCATATTGTGCTGCAACCGGCGGCTGTCCCCTGACTGTTACGGGGAACAACCTGCAAATAATATGTTGTGCCGGGTTCCATAAAATAAACAAAGTTGTTATCTGTAATTGTTTCCCCGTTGTAAACATTTGTCGGGGTTTCTGTTCCCCCACCGTCGGTACCGAAATAAATATCATAAGCATCGGCATACAATGCCGGTTCCCACGAAATCCACGCGTTAAGCAATACGTCAACGGCACCATCGCCGGGGGCGTTCAATGCAATGGAACATTCGGGAACAACCGAATATTCATCTATTCCGGTAATAATAAGCGAAAAGGCCTGTTCTCCACCGCTTAATGTGCCGGCATGATCAACTTGAATTGTATAATTTCCCGGGGCAGGATTATTAATAACGATCATTTCTATGTTATCCACATTATTTTTCGAATCGTTGGTCGCTGCGGCTGACGGATTGTCGGGATCGAGTTTATAAGGAAAATAAACATTACTGTTTTCGTCCGACACAAGAAGGTCAAGGTCGTTGACCAGCATGGGGTTGCGTGGGTTGAGGGAAGGAGCAACAGGAACACCGGCCGGATCAGTCCAGCAAATGGTTACCCTGAGTTCGGGCATGCCCTCTGGAACATTGACTATCCGGATATAATTGGCACCATCCTGCAAAACAAGTTCATCAATTGAATTTTGCCCCTGGTCATCCGATATCAGCAAGGCAGCCCTTTTGGCATTCATCAACCCCCAACCAAACATATAGTCAGGCCCCGGGTCCGGGCCGGCTTCATCGGCCGTATGCAGTATCAGTCCTTTCAGTGTTGCTGCGCGCATCACATCACCATCGTTCAGGTTTTGATAATGATATTGTAATAATGCCGCTGATCCGGCAACATTGGGTGAAGCCATGGATGTACCACTAAGAACGCCGTAATCCGTATTGCTGCCATCAAGGGTAGAATAAACGTCAACGCCTTTTCCGACAATATCGGGTTTGACGCGCCCGTCATCTGCCGGGCCCCAGGAACTGAAGCTGCTCATGATTACATCTCCGGGGCCGGTATAATCGGGTACTCCTTTAACAGCACCCACGGCCATAACATTTTTCCCCAATGCGGCATGAGCAATGCAGTCGTATCCGTCTTCACCACCATCTTTCTCGGGTTTGCCATTTTGTCCCGCATCGCCGGGGCCTTCCCCCCTGTCGTTGCCGGCAGAACGGAAGATCAGATAATCGGGGGCATTGTAGGCAATTTGATCCATCTTGCGGGAATAGGAATCGTAAAAGCCGAATTTATAGTCTTCTGTGGAATCAATAGCCGGATTTCCCAACCATTGCCATTGGCTTCCCGTCCAGTTCCAGCCTGTACCAAAACCATAAGAATGATTTGATAATTCCAGCCCCGCTGCTGCTGCTGTAGCCATTTCACCAACATCGTTGCTCCATTGCCATGCTTTGAGGTTGGCTGCATACGACATGCCTTTGGCATTTTCAACCACCCCGGCAGCAATCAAAGTGCCGGCCACGTGTGTTGAATGATAATGGGTTGGATAATTTCCATCCATGTTGGTTACGCGAGAGGGCCCCTGATCAGTGAACTCCTGATGGGTGGCAAGTACTCCTCCGGCATCCCATTCACCCAATTGATTGAACCCTTCACCGGTCAGGTTTAATCCTGAAGTACCACCGGGCCATAATTGTGCGGCACGGGTTGTAATAGCCGCACCGAGGTTGTCGGTAATGTAATACATTGGCATGCCATCGCGGACATCCACCATTTCCATTACCCTGCCGTTTTTCAACTCTACCCGGATGGGGACATTATGATCTTTGGCATATTGTTGCACTTTTTTCGCATTGGCAGCCCATTGAACCGAATATTCATCAGCCAGTTTTTGCAATGCTTCAACATTGGTTTCGGTTTGTGCATAAGCATAGCCACTAAACATCAAGACCGCAACCATCAACAAAGAGGTAACTCTTCTTTTCATTTTTATGGGTTTTATTAAATTAAAATTTTCTGACGGAAATTGTTAAACAGGTGTATCTGATTTTATTGCAATTTAAAATAATTCTTTGCAAATATAGAAATTATGTATGGTCATATTCAAACAATGTGGGATTTTAACTTTTATAAAACCGCATTTTTTTAATAATCCTGAATTTGCCTTGCATTTTCTATCTTTGCCAGTGAAAAACAACAAACAAAACAATGAAAGAAACAGTTGCCATACTTTGCGGGGGAGGGCCTGCCCCCGGAATAAATTCAGTGATCAGTTCAGTAGCCAAAGTGTTTTTAAAATCCGGTTACCGGGTTTTGGGCATTCATGATGGATACAAAAGCCTTTTTAGTGAAAGCCCCACTTTTCAGGAATTAGATTTTCATCTGGCGGACGACATTCACAAAAGAGGTGGTTCGGCCCTGAAAATGAGCCGTTTTAAACCGGAAGTCCGTAATTTCTCCACAAAATTCTTTACGGAGAACAATGTAAGCCTGCTGGTTACTATTGGCGGGGATGATACGGCATCAACAGCCAACCGTATTTCAAAATATTTAAGGGATCATAATATAAGCATCCAGAACATTCATGTGCCCAAAACCATTGACAATGATCTTCCTTTACCTGAAGGCATCCCGACTTTTGGTTACCAGTCGGCAAAACAAGAGGGGGTAAGGATTGCGCAAACGGTTTATGAAGACGCACGTACAAGCGGAAATTGGTTTGTGATATCGGCCATGGGCCGCGAAGCCGGACACCTGGCTTTCGGCATTGGCGCTGCCAACAATTTCCCCATGATCATTATCCCCGAAATGTTTTATAATGTGGAAGTGACTTTTGACAGGATCATCAGGTTGATCATCTCATCCATTATTAAAAGAAAAATTGAAGGTGTTTCTTACGGGGTTATTGTGGTGAGCGAAGGTGTATTTCATTTTATGAGTGATGAAGAGATAAAAAGTTCGGAAATTAACTTTACTTATGATGAACACGGGCATCCCGAATTGGGGAATGTAAGCAAAGCCCATATTTTTAATATTTTACTTCAGAAAAAACTTAAAGAACTAAACATTAAAGTAAAAAGCCGTCCGGTTGAATTGGGTTATGAACTGCGCTGTGTACCGCCGGTGGCTTACGACCAGCTTTATTGCGGATTGCTTGGATATGGTGTGAAAAAGTTATTCGATGAAGGCCGTACCGGTTGCATGGTTACAGCCAGTGCCACCGGTGAGATAGCTCCTTTATACCTGGAAGATGTTGAAGATGAAAACGGTAAAATTAAACCACGCCTTGTGAACATGGAAGGTGCAAAACAAAAACTTGTTTTTGAAAACGGCTTACAGTATATCGAGCCCGGTGATTACGAACTTGCTAAACAGTATCTGCCAAACCCTGAAGAATACGACTTTAGAAGGATATTGAAGTGGTAGGGTTTATTTTTATATTCAACATTTCTTATTGTGCCTTACGTTTTGTCACGATTTTTTAAGGTTGTTGAAACGGCAATTCACTTTCGGCCCGCCAGGAATAAAACTACCCGGTTAAACATCCAACCTCGTGATCTTGTCCACCAGCACCCGCGCCAGCTTGATATCGGACTCTTGCGACAAGCCGGCAATATGCGGTGATAAAATGACATTGGGCAATTGTACAAGTTTTTTAAAGTCTTCAGGAAGGTTTTCAGCATCAAGGTTTTCAAACGATCGTCCTTCGTATTCCAGCACATCGAGACAGGCCCCCAAAACTTTACCGTTTTCAATCTTTGCAACCAGATCGGCTGTTTTAACAACCTTGCCCCGTGAGGTATTGATCACATAAACCGGTTTTTTGAATTGTTCAAGAAATTTTTTATTTACCAAATAATGTGTTTCCGGTGTCAATGGCACATGAAAGCTGATGATATCACATTGCTCAAATAAATCTTCAGGAGTTGACTCAATAACGAAGTTATCGGAAAATCCGGTTTTATATTTATCGTAAGCCAGCACTTTTACATCAAAACCTTTCAGCTTGCGGGCAAAAGCGCTTCCGGTATTGCCGTAACCCACAATGCCAACTGTTTTCCCTCCCAGTTCAAGACCGCGGTTTTCTTCCCTTAACCAGACGCCCTGCCTCACTTCCTTGTCTGCTTTTATCAGGTTATTAAACAAGGCAAGCAGCATGCCGATGGCTTGTTCCCCCACGGCATCCCGGTTGCCTTCAGGAGCATTCAGGCAGACAATGCCCTTGCTTTCGGCATAACCCACATCAATATTTTCCATTCCCGCCCCTACCCTGCCGATAAACCGGCAACTTGTGGCATGTTGTAAAAAATCATGGTCAAGGCTGATCTTGCTCCTGATAATAATTCCGGTATAGTCCGAAACAATCCGTTTATAATCTTCATGCCCGTAACCCGGGTAATGATCACACCTGTATCCCAACAGTTCCAGTCCTCCGGGCAAAGCCGGATGGGTAGTGTCAATAAATAAAACTTTTTTTTGATTCACGATAAAACAAAACTTACTTTTGTGGCATTATTTAAAGCAAAAATCCAGGCTTGTAAAATTACAATCTTATTTTATACGCCAAAACTTGTTTAATCACAGCCTGTTTTTAAAAAAAATAGGCTATTTTAGTTGATTATTTTTTTATAACCGGATATCGGCATTTATGTGGCAATTTCTCGTTAGGATAATCCTCCGAAACCGGCCAGTGATCCTGGTCATCATTGGGCTTTTAACTGTTTTTATGGGCTATGAAGGCTCAAAGGTTAAAATGTCGTACGAAATGGCCCGCATGCTTCCCAAAGACAACAAATACAACGTTCAATACGAACAGTTCAAAAAAGAATTCGGTCAGGATGGCAGTGTTATTTTTGTTGCCATTCAAGACCCTGACCTGTTTAAACTGGAACATTATGACGACTGGTATGACCTGAGCAATGAAGTCCGTGATTTGAAAGGGGTGCAGGAAGTGCTTTCGGTAGCTCATATTTACTCGCTTGTCAGAAATGACAGCCTGAAGAAATTTGATTTTGTTTCGCTGGTTCCAAAAAAACCTGAGACCCAAAAGCAGGTTGATTCCATCAAAAACAATATTTATAAGCTGAAATTATACAATGGAAGGCTTTTTAACCGGAATACAAATGTAAGCCTGATGATGATCACGCTGGATAAAGAAATCCTGAATTCCAAGGAAAGGGTTCCGCTTGTCCATCAGATTAAAGATCTTATTGATGCTTTCGGAAAAAAGTATAATCTTGATATTCACTACTCGGGCCTGCCTTATATCAGGACCGTTACTTCACAAAAAGTTAAAAACGAACTTTTGCTTTTTTCCTTTCTCTCGTTAGTCATTGCTTCTATTCTGTTATTTATTCTTTTCAGGACAGGGCGGGCCGTATTGTTTGCCATGATCGTTGTTGTCATTTCCGTAATCTGGGCACTGGGGTTCATTGTCCTGTTTGGTTTTAAAGTTACTATCCTGACCGGCATAATACCTCCTCTTATTATTGTTATCGGTGTAGAGAACTCGATTTTCCTGCTGAACAAATACCTGAGCGAATACCGTGAACATGGCAACAAAATGAAAGCCTTGTCGAGGATGATTTCCCTTATCGGCAATGCCAATTTACTAACCAATGCTACCACCGCTGCCGGCTTTGCCGCATTCATCATTACCAGCAACGAACTGCTTATCGAGTTTGGCATCATTGCATCCGTCAACATCATGGTGACTTACCTGCTTTCGTTGTTCCTGCTTCCCATTTTATTCAGTTTTTTTCCTGTGCCTTCGGCCAAACACATGAAACATCTGGAAAAAAGCTGGGTAAGTCATATTGTAAGCTATGTTATAAGTATCGTTTTAACACGGAGAAAACTGATTTATATCCTGACTTTTATCTTTGTCGGCGGCGGTATTATCGGCATTTTAAAACTGAAAACAACAGGCAATGTGGTTGATGATATTTCAAAAAAAGACAAACTTTACAAAGACCTGATGTTTCTTGAAAAGAATTTCAAAGGGGTGATGCCGCTTGAGATAGTTGTTGATACAAAGAAGAAAAACGGTGTCCTCCGCCTGTCAACACTGCGAAAACTGGACCGGTTGCAGGATACACTTGCCACATATAATGAATTCTCAAAACCTGTTTCGGTTGTGGAGATCGTAAAAGCAGCCAAACAGGCTTTTTACCACGGCAACCCCAGGATGTATGCCCTGCCCAACAACCAGGAAAAAAACTTTATTCTGGGATATGTTCCCGAACTGGGCAAACACAATAAAAAAAGCATTATTGATGCCTTTGTGGATACGGCATTCAGTAAAACCAGGATATCCGTCCAGATGGCCAACATCGGCAGTAACGATATTGAAAAGATCCTCAACAGCCTTCATCCAAAAATAGACTCCATCTTTCCGCCTTCAAAATATAATGTTATCCTGACCGGAACCAGCGTTGTTTTTCTGAAAGGCACAAACTATCTTGTTAAAAACCTGTTTATGAGCCTCGCACTGGCAGTTGTGGTCATCACACTGCTGATGGCGTTGATCTTTTCATCTGCCCGAATGATCCTCATTTCACTTATCCCCAACATCATACCCCAAATAATGACCGCGGGCATGATGGGCTATTTCGGTATCTCAATCAAACCTTCCACTATTCTCATTTTCAGTATTGCTTTGGGCATTAGTGTGGACAACACCATTCATTTCCTGTCAAGATACAGGCTGCATTTAAAGCGACACGAATGGAAAATCAAAGAGTCGGTCATTGCCGCACTTAAAGAAACAGGTTACAGCATGATTTATTCTGCCATTGTCCTTTTCTTCGGCTTCTTTATTTTCACCTTGTCATCGTTTGGCGGAACCGAAGCGCTGGGATATCTGGTTTCGTTTACACTGGTCGTGGCGTTATTCTCCAACTTATTTGTTTTGCCTTCGTTGTTGCTTACCCTTGATCACCGGGCATTGACAAAAGCTTTCAAAGAGCCGTACCTTGAAGTGTTTGATGAGGAAGAAGATATAGAACTGGACAAACTGGTCATTGAAGAATTAAAACCAAAAGAATAAAAAAACCAAGATAAATACCAACAAATATGAAAGGAATAATACTGGCCGGTGGCGCAGGGACCCGTCTCCACCCATTGACAGTTGCCGTTAGCAAACAACTCATGCCTGTTTATAACAAGCCCATGATCTACTATCCGCTCTCGATTTTGATGATGGCAAGCATAAGGGATATCCTGATTATCTCAACACCTGAAGACCTTCCCAATTTTGAAAGGCTCTTCGGCGACGGATCACAACTGGGATGCAGTTTTCGCTATGCCGAACAAAAGATACCAAACGGGCTGGCACAGGCTTTTGTCATTGGAAAAGAATTTATCGGCAATGATAAAGTTTCGTTGATATTGGGTGACAATATTTTTTATGGCAGGGGATTGCACACTTTATTAAATGCGAGTAATGACCCCGATGGTGGTGTTGTGTTTGCCTATCATGTTAACGACCCTGAAAGATATGGTGTTGTTGAATTTGACGAAAACTTTAAAGCCATTTCCATTGAAGAAAAACCGAAACGGCCAAAATCGAATTTTGCTGTCCCCGGTCTTTATTTTTATGACAATTCGGTTATTGAGGTGGCTGAAAATCTGAAACCGAGTGCACGTGGTGAATATGAAATAACGGATATCAATAAATACTATCTAAAAAAAGACAAACTAAAAGTTGGTGTGTTGAGCCGGGGGACCGCCTGGCTTGATACCGGTACTTTTCACTCGCTGATCCAGGCTTCTCAATTTGTTGAAGTAGTGGAAAGCAGGCAGGGATTGAAAATCGGTTGTATTGAAGAAATTGCTTATTTGAAAGGGTTTATAACAAAAAAACATCTGGCCACCCTGGCGAAACCATTATTGAAAAGCGGTTACGGCCAATATTTGTTAGATATTATCAGGGAGTAACAACAAGTTGATTTGCAATGAGAGAATACGAAGACTATTATTCATATTTTGAAAATCGCCTGCAACAGGAAAAGTTCACCAGGCAGCCATATCAATTGTATGAGCCAATTCTCTACACGCTGCAACTTGAGGGAAAACGCATCAGGCCGGTGCTGACACTAATAGCCTGTGAACTTTTTGGTGGCAACATCGAAGATGCCCTGCCCCAGGCTATGGCCATTGAATTATTTCACAATTTTACATTGATCCATGATGATATTATGGACAATGCACCGCTCAGGCGGGGAAAACAATCCGTATTTAAAAAGTGGGATCCCAACATTGCCATCCTTTCCGGCGACACTTTGTTTGCCCTGGCTTACCAATATGTACAAAAAGCCAACAAATCAATCCTTCCCGATATCCTCGATATATTTAACAAAACAGCCATTGAAGTATGCGAGGGTCAGCAATATGATCTCAACTACGAGATCAAAAATCATGTATCCGTTGAACAATACACCGAAATGATCAGGCTTAAAACCGCGGTGCTTTTCAGTGCAAGCCTCAAAATCGGGGCATTGATCGGGGGGGCATCAATGCAAGGCGCCAACAACCTCTGTGATTTTGGAATTAATATCGGCATCGGGTTTCAACTTAAAGACGACTTGCTGGATACATTTGGCGAGGAACAGGTATTTGGGAAAAAAACAGGCAGGGACATTCTTTCCAACAAAAAAACTTTTCTTTACCTCAAAGCACTGGAAATAGCTTCTGAAGCCGACCGTAAACGACTGATAAACATCTATTCATCAAATGAAATGGAAAAAGATCAAAAAGTAAAAACCGTAAAATCTATTTTCCAAAAACTGGATGTTGCACGGCTGACTTCGGATGAAATCAATAAATATTTCAACCGGGGATTAAAAAGTCTTGAAAAAGTCAATGTGGATCAGGAGGAAAAACAAAAACTTCTTGTGGTTGCTCAAAAAATGGTTAACCGGAATAAATAGTGGGCAGTCTTCAGTCGGCAGTCTGTGCAAATATCATTCACGAATCGCCAATCATTAACTAATTATCCGATAGGCGTTAGTTTTCAGTGTGTTGAAAAGTTGCGTTTGGTGAGGAAACCAATTGCATCGGGAAAACTGAAAAAGAAAAAAATAAACCATTTTTCAGAACTTCCGGATTCTCACGGCATGCTCTCGCTTAATTCCGCCCAATGATGCCTGACCCGCTGAGTGGCCTTGCACTCAGCGGGTCAGGCATCATTGGTGTTTGTCCATTATTCCTCGTCATGCAAAAAAAATGAATGATCAAGCATCCAAATAAGACTCCAAACTCCCTTGCCCGCCGAAGCGCAGTGAAGGAGGAAAACTCCAAACTCCAAACTCAAGGTTTATAATATGATTTTTCAAGAATAGTCTGTGAATCGGTTAACCTGATCATTTGTTCAAAGGTAACATCAGGATTATTGATCATATACTGCCTGACGATGTGCCATCCAACAAAAATACCAAGCCTTGCAGGTGAATCATTCCCAAACCCCTTGGTGAAAGGGCCATCCTGCATCAATTTATTCATCATCTGATAATCGGTTGAATAAAGTAGTTTGTTTTCAACCATAAAACCCCATATCTCTTTCTCGTGGTTTTTAGCCCAGGCCATTTGCTTTTCAGAATAACATATTTTTAAAGAATCCGGCGTATCCGGCATCACAGCATCCAGGTAAACCATCAGTTTCCCCTCTTCTGTCATCCGGTCGAGCAAGGTCTTCTGTTTTCGATGTAGCGACAAATCATCAAAATAAAGAACCTTCATCACATCCGTTGCAATATAATCCGGCTGCATGCACCGTGTATGATAACGTGGCAGCCCCAATTCACGGTATATCGGAAAATCAGGACCAAGATAATCGTCAAGAGCAATGGCGATAACGGTATCCTTTTTCAGAACAGGCGACTCGTAATAAATGTCCGATACATAGGTGTAAACCGATGGCAGGATATACCCGGGGAAAAAATAATGGTAACGGCTGAAAGCATCACCCAGTTTGGCTTCAAGCGGCTTAACATCAGGAAAAACCTGCATGGTCTTATGATAAATGGAAATGATCTGCGTGTCGGAAATATAATCCAGAAGTTGTCGGATATTTTTTTCATTGTCCAGGTCATCCCCCAAAAAAAACCTGTATTCATCATGTATGTTTTTCAGTCCCTCTTTGAAATTAACCGTATCCAGTTGAAATAATGTTTTTCCGTACCGGTGGATCGGCACATTGATTTCAGGTAAATCATTCACCCTGGCCTGCGGTATTTTTACGTTCTGGCGGCTGCAGGATAACAAAAAGACAAAAAGAATTAGCTGTATGACAATGACCTTATGTTTCATATTGAAAAAAATGTCAGCACAAAAGTACTGACATTCGTATAATGTTTAACCCTTAAAATAAAAGCTTTACAATATCTTCCAACCAACCGTAACCACAAATAAATTAGATTTTGAGGTGATACTGTTCCCGTTGAGTGAAACATCTTTCAGTAAATTGTTAATGCCCCCCATATAACTCACGTTAACGGCAAACATCAACACATCAACACCCACGCCGGCATCCCACTGCCATTGTACTTTACTAAAATCATCAGGGATAAGAACTTTGTCGTAATTTCCAGGGTCTCCTCCCGAATTGTCAATCGTGGTATTCATGATAAAGTTGGCTGCCACACCGCCAAATATCCTGATATTCACAACTTTCAGGTCAATAATCCTCCAGCCAACATTCAAAGGTACCTGGATGGTATTCAGCTTGATCTTTTGTTCAAGAGGCGATAAATTATTGATTTTAGGGTATTTGAATACACTTCCCTGGGTCAGCCAGTTGACCTGGGGTTCCACATAGATTTTTTTACCGATACGGAGAAAAATACCGGCCAGAAAATTATTTTTCAACCCGTTTGTAATGGAATCGGCACTCACCGAAAGATTAGAGGCGGTGTAACCGATCTGCGGACCGATATGAAACTGTCCGAATAAAGTTGCCGAAATTAAAACGGCTAATGAAAATGAAATGATCTTCTTCATGATTGTTAAATTTTTGATTTTTTACGGTTCAAATATATATTTTTTAAAGATTAAACTTAACCGGATAATAAAATTCATTTCATAATTGGTTGTGAATAACTAAATTTGTTTCCAATTTATCCTGTCAGGAAAATGATTAGTTATGCATTATTCACCTTTTACAACAAAACCCGGTAAATGAAACGCACATTTCTTCTGATTATTTTATTCACGGCCATCCACGTACAGGCACAGCATAAAGCCGTTCAATTTGGATTTGGTGGAGGTGTCAACACAGGGTGGTTTGCCACCGGTGTTGAACAATACAACAATAATGGAGTTCATTTTGGCGGATCATGGGGTTTTGTTACCGATGTTTTCCTGATGGAAGGGCTTTCATTTACTACCGGATTCAATGTGGTTTATCTTAACGGAAGCATGAGCATGCGTTATTTATCCGATTCAACACCGGGGGAAATTGAAAGAAAGTTCAAGACAAAATACCTGGAAGTTCCCTTTATTATAACCATGAAAACCAAAAAAATTAAGGATAAAGTCAGGATTTACGGACAGGTGGGTTTCGGGCTTGGTTTTTTGTTAAGCGCAAAAGCAAAAGATTCGTTTACCTCAGAAGATGGAATCCTGTCATCCGGTACTGAAAATATTTATGATGAACTTGCCTTTACGCGCGAATCGCTAATACTTGGCATGGGCATCGAAATACCGGTTTTCGGTTCGTCATTCATCCGAACTGGATTCCGGTTCGACAACGGTTTTGTGAATGTCCTGAAAGGAAACAACCCTCGTTATCCGAAAATAAAAAACAACGGACGCAATAATTTTATTGAATTCCGTACTGCTTTCATCTTTTAAATCAAATCGACCGTGAAAATTGCATTGGCCCAACTCAATTATCATATCGGTAACTTTTCCAAAAACAAACGGAAGATCATCCAAAAAATTCAGCATGCTGAAAAAGCCGGGGCTGATTTGGTTGTTTTTGCCGAATTGGCTATTTCAGGGTATCCTCCCCGTGATTTCCTGGAGTTTGACGATTTTATCAAAAAATGCAACTCTGCAATTGAGGAAATTGCCGGCCATTGCACCACAATAGCAGCGATCATCGGGACACCGGTGTTCAATCCCAACAGCAAAGGAAAACCACTTTATAATACTGCCGCTTTTTTATCAGACGGGAAAGTGCAGAAACATTTTTACAAAACCCTTCTCCCCAATTACGATATCTTTGATGAATACCGCTATTTTGAACCCAACCGCATCTATGAAGTATTGTCTTTTAAAGGCTTTAATATCGCCCTGAATATTTGTGAAGACCTTTGGAATGTGCAGGAAAATCCGCTCTATACCGTCAACCCGATGGATGAAGTGATTGGCCAAAATCCCGATTTTATCATTAACATTGCCGCTTCCCCGTTCAATTACCACCAGATTGATATCAGGACGGAGGTGCTTAGAAAAAATGCAAAGAAGTACAATTTGCCTTTGTTTTATGTTAACCATGTGGGGGCACAAACCGAGTTGCTTTTTGACGGCGGCTCCCTCGTGATGGACAGAAAAGGCAAAATTCTGAATGAGATGGCCTGTTTTGAAGAGGACTTTCAAATTTATGACCTGGATAATGTAATCAAAGGAAAAGTTATCCGCGGGGTTACCAACCACCGTCCTGTGATTGCCATGATACATGATGCCCTGGTGATGGGAATCCGCAACTATTTTGAGAAACTGGGGTTCAGCAAGGCCATTCTCGGCCTTTCGGGAGGTATTGATTCGGCTGTGACAGCCGCATTGGCTGCCGAAGCCCTGGGAAACAACAATGTTTACAATGTTTTGTTGCCCTCCCGTTTTTCCAGCAGCCATTCGGTGGACGATGCCATCAGGCTGTCTGAAAACTTAAATATGCCTTATGATATTATTGAAATAGAAAAACCTTTCAGCGCATTTGAAAAAACCTTAAAACCATTTTTTAAAAATTTGCCGTTCGACGTTACCGAAGAAAACCTTCAGGCACGGATACGCGGCGTAATCCTGATGGCTTTATCCAATAAGTTCGGGTATATTCTATTAAATACCAGCAATAAAAGTGAAGCAGCCGTTGGATATGGTACTTTATATGGTGATATGAACGGAGGGCTTTCGGTTTTGGGGGATGTTTACAAAACACGCGTTTTTGAACTGGCACGGTATATCAATCGTCATTCGGAGGCCATACCCGAAAATATCATCACTAAACCGCCTTCTGCCGAATTAAGGCCCGGCCAGAAAGATACCGACTCGCTACCTGATTATGAAAGCCTGGATGAAATTTTATATCAATACATTGAGAAAAGACAGGGACCCAAAGAAATTATTGAAATGGGATTTGATGAAAAACTGGTCAGAAGAATCTTAAAAATGGTGAATACCAATGAATACAAACGCTACCAGACACCTCCCATCTTAAGGGTGTCATCCAAGGCTTTTGGTATGGGCCGGAGAATGCCTATTGTGGCGAGATATTTGTCGTGATACAGAACAAGCCCAAGGGATGCAGAGTGGGGGGAAATAAAGTGTATAGCGGGCACAGAGTAAATAGAGTAAAGATTGGAGCAATCTGACAGGTTTCATCAGGCCACACAACAGCAGCCTGTCAGATTTCAGTACCTGACCAACCTATACAGTAAATAAAATGGAAATATAAGAAAAATTTGGTATTAATGCCGCAGATGCGCTGATAATCATTCTAAAACGACAGAAGAACTGCCCTCTGAAAATCCTATAAATTTATTGCCACAACTTCTTTAATTTCCGGCAGGACTCTTTTCAACGTAGCCTCAACGCCATTTTTCAAAGTCATGGTGCTAAACGGACAAGCGCCACAGGCACCGGTAAGTTCTACATTCACAGTGTTATCATCAGTGAGTTCTACAAAATTGATGTCACCCCCGTCCGCCTGAAGGTAAGGACGTACCTGTTCGATGACATTTTCAACTTTTTGTATTAATTCTTCTTTTGTGTTTGGCATGATTCTAACTTTTAGTTGCTGGCATTCACCGTATCAAGCAGTTCAACCTGTTTCATCACATGGGAAGCAATATCCGAAAAAGCACGGGTAACCGGTGAATTTTCATCCAATGAAATCGGTCTCCCGTTATCGCCCGTTTCCACAATTTTTTCAACAATGGGTATCCTGCCCAAAACAGGGATATCCAGTTCGGAAGCCAGTGCATCGGTAGCACCCCGGCCAAAAATGTAATATTTTTTATCGGGCATATCATCCGGTATAAAAAAGGACATGTTCTCTACGATTCCCAAAAGCGGGATAACCAGTTTTTCCTGACGGTACATCATGGCAGCCCTTCTCACATCGGCAGTAGCTATTTTTTGAGGAGTGGTGACCAGCACCGTTCCTTTGATGTTGTATGACTGGGCCAATGTAAGTTGGATATCCCCTGTTCCGGGAGGCATATCTATTACCAGATAATCCAGATTACCCCATTCCGAATCGGTCATCAACTGGTTGAAAGCGTTGTTGATCATTGATCCACGCCACATCAATGCCTGGTTGGCAGCCACAAAAAAACCGATGGATAATATTTTTATACCGTAATTCTCAAGCGGGATCATAATCCCTTTCCCATCTCGTTCGATTAAACCGGGTTTCTCTCCTTCAACACCCAACATGATGGGGACGGAAGGCCCCATAATATCGGCATCAAGGATACCCACCGACTTACCTGCTTTTGAAAGTGCAATGGCCAGGTTGGCTGCAACCGTTGATTTGCCTACACCCCCTTTACCTGAAATCACGGCAATGATATTTTTTACGCCGGCCAGGGGCCCTTTGCCCAACTCTTTTTCTGACATAGGCTTGATGTCCACCGTTATATCATTTCCAAATTCTGTTTTTAGTACTTTATTAATGGAATTAACAACAATCGCAACCGAAGGGTCGGCAAGTTCGGGGAACACCACGGAAATCCTGACCTGATTTCCTGTAACATGCAATTCATGAACCATTCCCAGGTCAACAATATTATTTTGCTTTTTGAAGAATATGACCTGTTTCAAAGCATCAAGAATTCCTTGTTTTGTTATTGACATGTTATTCTATTTTAATTTAGATTAAATTATAATAATTTTCAATTCAACCGCAAAAATACACTTTATTTTTATTACAAAATTCACTAAAATTAATTTAGAAAATCTTCTAAACAAGCACTTGTTCAAAGCATTTGATTTGATCGGGAAGATGATTATTTTTTTACCGGAACCACCTGATAATTCATATTCACAAACAGATCAGCTTTATGCTTTATGGATAAAACCTGTTTGTGTTCCTGTTCAAGTACCCGCATCCGGTATTCGTTCTGCGGTTCTTTTCCACGGTCTTTCTGGGCTTTTTTGGTCTCGTGATAGGTCAGCTCGATAAAGACACGCAAATTCACATCGTCAATGTTGATGGCGTATAGCCCGTCAATAACCAGTATGTCAATGCCATTAAAATCCGTGATCAGCGTATCTACTTGTTCGGTAACCAGATCAACGCAGGGCATGGACGATTTGCAGTTATTTTTGAAATCATCAACTACCCGGTTAATTTCGTTCCATTTATATTCACCCAGCCCGACCACTTTCTCTATGCCGTTTTTCATTCTCCATTCCGTCCGCTCAAGCGGCAGCGTGTTGTAAAAGTTGTCCGCATGAACAGGCTTGGCGAAAATGCCATGTTTACGCAGACCTTTGGCTACAACATGTGTCATTTCCGACTTGCCGGAACCCGACTCCCCGGAAATGGCGACAATAAATTTGTCTTTTTTCCTTTTCAGAATCTCTTCGATGATGGCTGCTCCGGCAGTCCTGTGTTTTTCGGTTATTAATAAAACGTCTTCAAGCATGGTATTTTGGTTTTATTTTAAAATTGCTTTTTCTCTTTGCCAAAGAATAAATTCTATGGCTGTGTTTCATTCTATCCCTTTGGGATGTGCCCAAAGTCCCGAAGGAACGACCGAAACCATCGCCCATCAATTCATTGGTGGACGACAACAACCCCTGCTTCATTAACCTGAAATTCCTTACCGCCAACAATCACAACAGCATTTTTATCAGCCAATATTTTGATCTTGTCTTTTGTCACTTCAAAATCATAATGCACCCCTTTGAACCGGAGATTAAATCTCATTTCCTTCCACCGATCAGGTAAGTTGGGATTGATTCTCAATACATTTCCCCGAATATCCACTCCGGCGTAAGTTGAAATGGCAATCATGATGGTACCGGCCATGACACCAGCGTGAATACCTTCCGCAGTTGTCCCGCCCTGAATATCGTTGTAATCGCTGGTCAACGCATCAAAATACAATTCCCAACTCAATTGTTCATCCCCGATCATGTTAGCCAGCCGGGCATGAACAACACGGCTGAGGGTGGAGCCATGTGATGTCCGGGCAAGATAGTATTTCAGATTTTTCTTCAGATAATCTTTCGGAAGATGATAGTTCATTGCTGACAGCAAACGATCAACTTCCTCTTTGTCAAGATTGTAATAAGTCATCAGCGCATCAGCCTGCTTGGCCACTTTGTATTCATCGGCTGATGTGCCTTCAGCTTTCAGCAGGCGGTCCAGGCGATAAATGTTGCCGTATTTTTTACGATAATAATCCCAGTCCAGTTCTTTCAGGTCGAAATAGCCGTCGTATTGGGAGATGATCCCCTCATCCGAAATAACGAGCCGCAGTTTTTTGCTGATATCATCCCACTTTTCAATGTCATTGTTATTCAATAAGATTTTTTCAAACACTTCTTTTTGAACTTCTTCACCGAGGGGTTTCAGGATTTCAGGGACCATGGAAAACATCCAGCTTACCATGATATTGGTGTAGGCATTATCCTTCAGTCCGCCTTGTGAAGCGCCGGGATACATCTCATGAAATTCATCGGGGCCCATTACCCCTTCGATGGAATACCTCCCGGTTTGCGGATCATATTTGGCCATACTTGCCCAGAAACGGCAAATCTCAAAATACATCTCGGCACCATATTTTTTCAAAAAACCAACATCTCCTGTCGTGTTGAAATATTGCCACACATTGTAGGTCACGGCCAGTGAAACATGACGTTGCAAGGAACTGTGGTCGGGGCCCCACTCTCCGGTTACAGGGTTCAGATGCAACACCTGGGTTTCTTCCCTTCCGTCACTACCGCTTTGCCAGGGAAACATAGCACCATGATAACCGTTTTCTTTAGCATATTCCTGCGCTTTTTCCAGTCTGCGGTAACGGTACATCAGCAGCGACTTTGCAATTTCCGGACAATGAATGTTGTAAAACGGAAGGATGAACAACTCGTCCCAAAAAATATGCCCGCGGTAGGCCTCGCCGTGGAGGCCGCGAGCGGTCATGCTTGCATCCAGTTTTGTGTTATGCGGTGAAGCAGAAATCATTAAATGATAAATGTGCATCCGTAACAGCTTTTGTGAAATCCGGTCATCTTTCACCTTCATATCCACCTCTTGCCAGATTTTGCTCCACGCATCAGTACTGTCAAGCAACATTTCATCGAACGAACCGGAGTTTTCCACTTTCCATAAAACATGCCGTAAAATATCCTCCTCACCGAACTGTGATGTATGGATACTGACCACCTTTTCAACTTCAACTGTTTCTCCTCCTTTAGCAGCATAATCAAAAAATGTTTGAACAATTCCATCATCGGTTGAAATTTCATAATCTGTTGTTTGATCAACCCCGTTGACCCGCAGTTGCAGTCTGGCCGCTTCCACAATTTCTATTTTCGATTGTGAGGTCTGAACTTTCAGGAAAGAAACATTGTCTTTCCCCCCTTGCTCTAACGGCTGAAGATGTTTCTGATTCAGGGAGTTATAACGTTCCACGCCAGCATTATTATGTTTACCTTCCAGTGAAGACCTAAATTGGATTTTTCCGGAATAATTAAGAGGAGTAACTTTGTATTTGAGGGCCGCCTTATGCATATCGGCCATGCCGGCCATACGGGACGATTCGATTTTGGTTTTTCGCCCGTCAGTATTCGTAACAATCATTGTCCGGCTTAATAAGCCGTTCCGGAAATCCAGCTCACGGGATATTTCCATGATTTCCGTATCATTGGGATCAAACCACTTTCCATCGTCCACTTTAAAACTTAACGGCAGCCAGTTGGACACATTGACAAAGTCCTCATTTTCCACGTCCCTTCCGGCGATCTTGGTTACCAGGCGGTTATAAACACCGGCAATGTATGTTCCGGGGTAATTGTTTTTTCCGGCTTTGGTTTCTTCCATGGCGCCGCGGGTACCAAAAAAGCCGTTGCCCACCGTCAGCAGGGCTTCCCTCGATTTTTCTTTTGCAGGGTCGTAATCATAGTACACCAGTTTCCAGTTGTCTTCTTCAATGCCTTCCTTAAACCAGTTATCCATATCTTCCATCGTGATCTCTTCCAGGTCCTTTACCACAATGTCAGCACCGTTGGCTTTCAGTACCTGCATGTTGTCCTCACGTGCAAGTCCCAATACAAGCCCGAAATTACCGTTTCTCCCGGCCTGTACTCCGGAAGTAGCATCTTCAACCACAATGGACCGGGCAGGGTCGGCACCGAGGTCTTTGGCTGCCGTTACAAAAATATCGGGGGCAGGTTTTCCTTTCAAACCCAACTCGGCAGATACCACGCCGTCCACACGGGTTTCAATGAAATGCATCAGTCCGGCTGCTTTCAACACACTTTCTGCATTTTTACTTGACGAAGCCACACCAATGTGTACACCCTCCTTTTTCAGTTGTTCAAGCAATTTTACCGTGAAAGGATACACTTCGACTCCCTCGTTTTTAAGCACCTCGTTGAAGGCTTTGTTTTTCCGGTTGCCCAGGCCGCACACCGTTTCGAGTTCGGGGGAATCTTCCGGGATACCAAAAGGCAGTTCAATATTTCTTGAGGAGAGAAAAGATTTTACGCCATCATAACGGGGTTTTCCGTCAACGTAACGGAGGTAGTCTTCCGAAGTAAATTCTTTAAATGGTTCACCGGACTTTTCTTCGCGGTCGTGCAGGTAATTGTCGAACATTTTCTTCCAGGCATGGCTGTGCGTGGTAGCGGTTTTGGTGATGACCCCGTCGAGGTCAAAGATCACAGCTTCAAAGGGGTGTTTCGACATGGCATTATTTCGCTTTAATAAGGAATGCAAAAGTCGCAATAAAAAACGTTACCCACAAGCAAAACAAAGAAACCAAGAATGACAAATTTGCTTTAAAGAAAAGAAAACCCACCGCACAAATAGCACAGTGTGCCTCGAAGTAAGAGGATATAGTAACGTTCTTTAACATGCTTTCAATGAGATGATGGATGACCCATCGGAAGCGGCTTACAGGAGCAGCTTTCAAACCACTTTATGGTGCTGTTGTC
>CAJVWU010000060.1 GCA_913009755.1 uncultured Bacteroidia bacterium | reverse complement strand
AAATCCTTTTTCATCAAGAATGTTTCTGCCGACATAAGCTTTAAAAAGAATCTTGATTTTATCTTTAGATACCTTCACCTTTTTTTGAGTGGCCGATATCCCTTTATCGGTGGCAAAGGCAACCAGGTCCTTATAGTCTTTGTTGCTCATATTAAATCCCCGGTCGAAGCTTTCAAAATCTTTATATTTCTGTAAAGTTGCCCGGTGAGCATCCGTATAATCAAAAGCAAACTGAAAGATAATCCCTTTGTTTGCCAGTGAATTGTAATAGGTATGAATTGTATCGGTAATTAGCGGAACGTAAATATCGGGCATAATGCCCCCTCCGCCATAAACGGTTTTGCCACCCGGGGTTTTGTATTTTAACGAATCGTTAAAACGGATACTGTCGGCATTGGTCATTTCGCCGTCTTCATACCGGTGTATCCAATCGGTGTAATAGGCATCAAACTTATCTTTTTTGTAAGGCCTCTGAATGCAACGTCCTGTCGGTGTGTAATATCTCGCAATCGTTAGCCTGAGTGCCGAACCGTCGGGCAGGCTCACTTGTTCCTGTACAAGCCCTTTACCAAACGATCGCCGCCCGATGATCAAACCCCTGTCGTTATCCTGTATTGCCCCCGCGACAATCTCACTGGCCGAGGCTGTTCCTTCGTCAATCAGGATAACCAGTGTATCTTTAATTAGTTCCCCCCGGTCGGTTGCAAAAGCATAATTTCGCGGCCTGTTTCTTCCCTGGGTATAAACAATTAATTTTCCGGACGGCAGGAACTCGTCTGCAACATTAATTGCAGCCCGCAAGAATCCTCCGGCATTGCCCCTTAAATCAAGAATCAGTTTTGTCATCCCCTGTTTTTTCAGGTCTTTTGCAGCCTTGTCGAATTCCTTATACGTGGTTGCCGAAAACTTATTGAGTTTGATGTATCCGATATCTTTGTTGACCATATAAGCAATATCAAGGCTGTAGGTTGGGATCACGTCACGTGTAATGGTAAAATCCATCAGTTTTGGGACACCCCGTCTGAAAACCGACACTTTTACTTTTGTTCCTTTAGGCCCTTTCAACTTTTTTATGGCCCCGGTGTTTGAGATGCCAACAGCCAGGGTGTCATTGATCTTAACAATACGGTCGCCGGCCATCAGGCCGACTTTTTGGGAAGGCCCCCCGGCAATGGGGTTGATTACCGTTATGGTATCTTTTTCGATGCGGAATGAGATACCGATCCCTTCGAAACTCCCAAGCAAAGGGTCGTTTACCTCTTTAATTTCGTTTGCAGGGATGTATTGTGAATGAGGGTCCAGGTCCTGAAGCATGCCGTCAATGGCAAAAGTCTCCATCTCATCCACGTTAACGCTGTCAACATAATTGTGTGAAATATAATCAACCACATCATCCACTTTGTTGTAAGTGGCATCGCGAAATGGAAAGATGGATGTATTGGAAACCTCGTTCCGGTTAAGTAGCAACCCAATCCACATTCCGGCAATCAGTACCAGGGAAAAAGCAATTGGCAAATAAATAAATACTTTTGAATTCCGTTTGTTCATGATCAATTTTTAGGGCGGTAAAAGTACTAAAAATGATTTCTCCCTTTAACAGGTTGATTTCTTAATTAATGTTATAAACCCGCCTTATCAAGAGTAGTGAAGAAGGAGGGTTTGTTCAAGCCTTGCGGGTTAAACTGTTTTATTAAACCGTTTCTAAAGTTTTACAAATTTCATGGTTTTCGAAGCCTGATTACCGTTGTGTAGCCTGAAATAGTATATGCCGTTTTTAAGTCCGGAAGTTTCAATTTTCAAAATACCTTGATTATTGCTAATTTTAAGAAACTTTAAACGATGACCCGAAACATCGTACAACTCAAATGCTGCACCCTTGTTTTTGTTTAGTTTATATTGCACACTAAAAACATCAAACGCAGGATTTGGAAAAGCATCTGAAATAAACAAACCGTCACCGGTCAATTTGGTTACGGAGATAACGGTCAGGTTTGAGATAACGGAAATGCTCAGATCATCAAAATAAAAGCCATCCTCCTCAACGTAATTATCGCTTTTAAATACAAACCGGATTGAGATACGGCTGTCCGGGAAAGCCATCAGGTTGACTGCTTCCCTGATCCATTCATCCTGCTCACCGTCATATACCGGATCATCAGAGTTCAGATAATAATTTCCGTAAGATGAATATTGTCCGTTCAGCGGGGTCCAACTGCCACCGTCAACATTTTTTGCCTGAACCTGAACATAATCGTACCCTTTCTCGATATTCCATTTTGCCCAGAAATGGAGGAATGCAAAATTTACATTGCTTAAATCTATAATTGTATCAAGCGTGATGATGTTGGTTTGACCCGGCTTATAATCCCCGTAAGGTGAATCGGTAATGGAATGGCCGGGGGAATGGAAATCTTCGGTGGTGATGTTCCATTTTGCCGAGGTCCAGTTTTTCATATTTTCACAACTGTCAGAAAATATAACGATTTCCGTTCCATACACTTTGGTAACCGTATCTGAAAATACGATGGTCCCGTTATCAACTGATAAAAGGTATTGAAAGAGGGTTCCCTCTTCGATGTTTGCATCCAGCAGGTAGGAAATTGAATCGGTTCTGGTTTCCATCAGGTTCAGGTCATTAAAAGTTATCGGGTCATCAGTTTGAACAATATGCTCGTCCAAAGGTGTGATGAAAGCTGTAAATGAGCCCGAATCAGGCAACCCCATTCTTTTAATTTCAAAACCGGCGTAATTATCAAGATTGTCGGTTACGAAAGGGGAAATGTTTTTGATTCGGGCAAAATTTCCCGATATGAGGGCTAACCCGATGTTTTGCCACATTTGTTTTTGGCAAAGTGGAATAATTCTTGAAACCGATGGCCAGAACCCGTCATTACCATTTCCTATTTCGGCAGTATAGGCATAAATGGCATCTTTTGTGTTTTGCTCGCCGTACATCCAGTCGTCAGAATCGCCGTTCACTTCATAAATGGTTGTGTTGGCCGGCCCGTAAATATAGTTGTTTTCCTGCGTCAAGAAATTTGCAAATGCCAAGAAATTATCGTTGTCGGGCGGAAGCTGGGCGGTGTATCCCCAGGGAGATAAGAGAAGGTTGCTATAAGAATGGTAATTTATGGTAAACAGGAACTCATGCCCATTACAGAAATCCCTCATATTTTTGGTTTCGGATTCAGAGAACGCAGCTGTGCCGCGGAAAGTTTCATCGGAGGTATAGGGCGAAGAACCCACATCGTCATAACCCCAGTAATAGCTGTAATTCCTGTTCAGGTCAACGCCAAAAGTACCGTCGCCGTTATCTCTCCGGTTTTTTCGCCACATTCCGCCACCGCCCGGGTTGGTGGTATAATTTCGTTCATAGCCATCCGGGTTGATTACCGGAATGAAATACATCTGTGTATGGTCAACAATATAATGTATCAATGAATCAGACTCATAGTTCTCAAGCAGATACCACATGTAAAAAATCAGTTGCTGGCCTGTAATGGCTTCGCGTGCATGATGCAAAGCGGTATATAAAATTTCCGGTTCGTCTTCGTTGCTTTGCGGGTTGTCCGATATTTTCATCCACCAAAGTTTACGGCCTTCAACCGTAATGGTATCATCCGATATGGTCTGGCGGACTGTGATCAGGTTGGGATATTTAACTGCCATTGAATCCATCTCGGCAAGAATCTCATCCAGGGTATAATAACCCCCCATTGAACCGTATTCCCAGTTATCAGGCACCACCCATTCTTGGGTCTGGTCACGATAAACGTTTGATGTTTTTTCCGGTGCCAGCCTGTTGGCATAGAATTTTGAAACATCTTCAATAATTATTTTTGTTTTTATCCCCTGCTTGTTCAACCGTTGGATTTCACCGGTGGAGAGGTCGGTTTCAAAAACAACCCCTTTTTTTAAAAACCCTTCGGTTACATCTATCCCTGCCGATGCTATTTGTGACAAGGAGGTCTGTTTCAGGTCAATCCTGACCCGTTTGTAGGTTTGCTGGGCAAACAAACCCAGGCTGAAAAACAGCACGAATAAAAGTGATAAAAGACGGTTCATTTTTAAATTTTTTATGTAACGTAAAAATATTTTTAAAGGCTCAATGTTCATCGGGTGATTTCCAATGCAACGTATTGATCAAATGCTGAATATCTTTTTCAATAAAGTTAATAACAGGTTCCAGCGAGTCGTTATTGGGTACAACGTTAAAGTAGAGCGAACCGCGAAGAAAGCAGGAGGTGCTGTCGGTGAGGAAAAACTGGTAAGGTGATGCCGCACCGCTGCCTTCCAGTTGATAGATCAATCCGTAAACTTTGCGTGCCGTATCAACAATCTGAAAAGTATTGATGGCATCGGCTTTGGGGATGTGTTTGGTAACCATTGTATACGAGTCTTCTAGATAAGTGGAAAGGTTTCCGTGCACCGGTTTATAACTGATATGTAAAGTGGCTTTAAACTCAGGAAAGTTCAGATTGATCCAGTAAGGCTCACCGGGTGAATACGGATCGGGGGTAATGGTTGTATAAACCGGCCTTTCAAAGCGGTAAGGAAACGTTGAATCAAAGGGGATGTATTGTTTTTCGGGTAAGGCAATCCTGAAATAACCCCTGGGTTTTGGTGTGTATGAATGATCGCAGGAAACAATTACAGGGGACACAAGAAAGACAAGGATGAGCGGTTTTAGCAAAACGAACAGGAATTTATTCGTTTTTTTTTGAAAACTATTAATCAGTAGTGTCATTTTCATTCAATTTCACTTCAACCTCATTAATCTTTCTTTTGTCAACGTCAAGAATTGTAAATCCCATATCCTTGTAGTTGACTTTTGTATTTTTTTCGGGTATCCTTCCCAACAGTTCCAGGATAAGTCCTCCCAGCGAATCAGCTTCCCCTTTGGCTTCATCAAAATAATCGTCATCAATTTGAAGGGTCTTGCAAAGGTCGTTTAATGAAGTTTTGGCTTCAAAGATAAAAGTATTTTTTGTCAATTTCCGGAATTTAAACTGTTGTTCGTTTTTATCGAACTCATCGCTGATCTCGCCCACAATTTCTTCGATAATATCTTCCAGGGTAATGATGCCCGAAGTGCCTCCGTATTCGTCAACTACAATGGCCAGATGGATTTTCTTTTGCCTGAATTCCTGTAACAAGTCGTTTATTCTTTTGTTTTCAGGAACAAAAAATGCAGGCCTTACCAGGCTTGTCCAGTCAACTTTTGCCGGTTCATCAACAAATGGCAGCAAATCCTTGATATATAAAATGCCCAAAACATTGTCAAAAGTTTCTTTATAAACCGGAATGCGCGAAAAGCCGTACTGTCTGACTGTTTTCATTACTTCATGAAATGAAAGTGTACTGTCAAGTGCAGTTACATTCACCCTGGATTGCATAATCTCACTGGCTTCAATCCTGCCAAATGTGGCAATGCCTTTGAGCATCATCTTTTCTTCTTCCGGAGCACTGTCGTCCACTGTTAATTCGATGGCGTCCGAAATGTCAGACAGGGAAATATTATGTTTTTTGGCAGCCAGTTTTTTATCAATCATTGAAGTTGAATTAACCAGCAAAGCACTTAATGGTTTACAAATTACCAGCAAAACTTTCAACGGCCTGACCATAATGCGTGATATCCTGACGGGTTCCCTGACGGCCAGTATTTTCGGGGTTATTTCGCCAAACAACAGGATAACGGATGTGATGATAATTACCTGGATAATAAAAGCAAGAACCGGGAAAGCAGACAGGTTAAATACCAACGATGCCAGGTAAGCCGAAAGCATAACAATGGCTACATTCACAAAGTTGTTGCTTATCAGGATGGTAGCCAAAAGATGCTTTGGTTTTTCCCGAAGTTTTAGAATTTGGCTATCTTTTTTATATTTGCTTGATCGCAGGGCTTCAAGGTCGGGGGGAGCAAGGGAAAAAAAGGCCGTTTCGGATCCTGAGATTAAACCGGAAGCAATGATCAGGATAATGAGAATAACCAATGAAATAATTGCTTCGGGTGGGAAACCCGTAAAAAACCGGTTAAGGGGCATGAACAAAAAAGAAAGCAAAGGGTCTAAATCAACTTCTTCCAAAATAATAAAATTGGTGACTATGCGGCAAAATTACTAAGAAAAGTAATATGGGACAGCCAGGCGCATTTAAAACGGAAGATCGTCCTCAACTCCGGTATTCGCAGGTTGATCAGGTGCGGGGTCAGGTGCAGCGCCCTGGGTTCCCCCCTGTTCAGTATTTGCGTAGCCCCGGTTTCCGGGTTGATTCCTTACCAGTATATTGATCTTGTCGCCCACAATTTCAGTAATGTAGCGTTCGTTGCTATCACGATCAGTGTATTTTCTTGTTTTAATTTTCCCTTCAATGTAAACCAGGTCACCTTTGGCAATATTTTTCTCTGCCAGATAACGGAAGCCAACGATATTATGCCATTCGGTCTGGTCAACCCATTCCCCGTTTTTATCGCGGTAGCTTTCGGTAGTTGCCAGCGAAAAACTTATTTTTTTTGTTCCGTCTTCAAACGTATAAACTTCAGGGTCTTTTCCAACCCTTCCAATTAAGATAACTTTATTTAATCCAGCCATTTTTTAATGATGTTTAATCAGTTTTTGATCCTGTAAATACTGTTCCAACAACCGGGGAACAGGATATTTTTCAATTTTATTTTTCTCAATCAAAAGTAAACCTTTTTCGGGAGATTGTTCCGGAAAGTTTTCAACAAAAATCCGGATAAATACGGCGTGGATACGTTGGTGTGTAAGTAAGTGAATGTATTCCCGGGAAATGTCACTTAAGGCATAAACCAATCCGGGGAGAATTGATTGAAAAGGGGGTTGATCAAGGGTTTGTAATGGTTCTGATTTTTCTTGAAGTGTAAATAATGGGAAATCATATAAATTTTTCCAGATATCGTTTGACCCCCGTTTATTCATTAATATTTTCCCATTTTGTGTTTCGGTTACCAAATAATAAAAGTACCTGTCTGTTACTTTGGGTTTCGGTTTTTTAACGGGTAGTGCTAAAACGGCATTTTTTTTCCGGGCATAACATCTTTTAAAGAAAATACAATGGGTGCAATCAGGGTTTTTCGGTTTGCACCAGAGGGCGCCAAATTCCATCAGTGCCTGGTTGAAGATGCCTGGCGGATGCCCGGCCATTAATTTTCCGGCAAGAGAAGAAAATTCTTTTTTCCCTTTGGCTGTATCAATAGGAGTGTATAAGCCAAACACCCGGGACAGCACCCTGAAAACGTTTCCGTCAACAACGGGAGTTGGTTTTCCGAAAGCCATGGAAGCTACTGCCGAAGCAGTGTAACTGCCAATTCCTTTTATTTTCAGCAATTCTTCCTTTTCTTCAGGGAAACGGCCTCCATATTCTTTTACGATGGTGCGTGCGGCATGCAGCAGGTTTTGGGCACGGTTGTAATACCCCAGACCCTGCCATAATTTATAGACTTCATCTTCTGAACCTTCAGCGAGGGAATAAATATCAGGGAACCTGTTTTCAAACTTTAAATAATAGTTTAATCCTTGATTAACACGGGTTTGCTGTAAGATAACTTCGGAGAGCCAGATTTTATAGGGGTCGGATGATTTGCGCCAGGGAAGTTCCCGCTTGTTTTGTTGATACCATATAATCAGTTTTTTACTTAAATCTTCCACAAATATGACCTTCTCGGTTTTGATTACGAAAAAACGAAAAAAAATTGCCCGAAAAACGCAATATTAATAAAAAAGTTATACTTTTGCAACCCGAAATAAATATCTAATAGTTAATTATTTAAAAAAATAACGACATGACAAAAGCAGAAATCGTAACAGAAATTGCCAACAAAACCGGTATTGAAAAAGTAGCTGTACAAGCCGTAGTTGAATCTTTCATGGAAACCATCAAGGGCACGATGGTTGGTGGTGAAAATGTTTATTTAAGAGGATTTGGAAGTTTTATCATCAAAGAAAGAGCGGAAAAAACAGGCCGTAACATTTCAAAGAATACGACAATCATCATTCCGGCACACAAAATTCCTGCTTTCAAACCGGCAAAGACTTTTGTAAACAAAGTCAAGAAAAATCTTTAATCATATTTATAAATATTAGTCATTATGCCAAACGGAAAAAAGAGGAAACGGCACAAGATGTCAACCCATAAACGTAAAAAACGTTTGAGAAAGAACAGGCATAAGAAGAAATAACATTTTCGTAACGAAATATGAAGCACAGTGCCTGCATCAGGGCGCTGTGCCCGTTCTTTTCTATCCACTTTTCACTTCTGTTATCGCCTTTGATAATTTATCCCCTCTTCTGAATCAAGGCCATGATGGCATGGCTGAGTAGTACATCAATTAATTTAAGATTGTGAATAAAGAATTAATTATAGATTCAAATGGTTCAGAGGTAAAAATTGCATTGTTAGAGGATAATGTCCTTGTCGAACTTCATAAAGAAAAAAATAAAAATGAGTTTGGCGTCGGGGATATTTTCCTGGGTAAGGTTAAAAAGATCATGCCCGGCCTTAATGCTGCTTTCGTTAATGTAGGGCATGAAAAAGACGCCTTTCTGCATTACCTTGACCTGGGCCCGCAAATCCGTTCGCTGAATAAATATACAAAACTGGCTTTGCAGGACAAAGCCCACCTTACCTCGTTCGATAAATTCAGGAACGAGAGAGACATTGAAAAAACCGGGAAAATCACACAGGTGCTCTCCAATGGCCAACCCATTCTGGTACAGATTGCCAAAGAGCCCATTTCTACCAAAGGCCCCCGGATTACATCCGAGATTTCTTTTCCCGGCCGGTTTCTGGTTTTACTGCCTTTTTCAAATAAGATTTCGGTTTCCCAAAAAATTAAAAGCAAAGAAGAACGGATTCGACTCAAAAGGCTGATCATGAGCATAAAACCCCAGAATTTTGGCGTTATCATCAGGACTGTTTCCGAAAACAAAAAAGTTGCCGAACTGGATGCTGATTTGCGAAACCTGTTAGGTAAATGGGAAAGGGTCATCAACAAATTGCCCAACCTGCAAGCACCACAAAAGGTATTAAGCGAATTGGACCGTACCTCTGCCATTTTAAGGGATAACATGAATGAATCCTACAATAACGTCTATATCAATGATCAGTTATTGTACGAGGATGCCAAATCATACATTGGCCAGATCTCCCCGGAAAAGAAAGATATTATAAAACGTTACAGAGGAAAATCCCCGATTTTTGATCATTTTGGTATTGAAAAGCAGTTAAGAAATTCTTTTGGCAAAACCGTTACCATTAAAAGCGGGGTTTACCTTATTATCGAACATACCGAGGCTATGCACGTGATTGACGTAAATAGCGGGCACCGTGTAAATAAGGATAATTCGCAGGAGGAAAACGCACTCACTGTAAACCTGGAATCGGCAGCCGAAATAGCCCGCCAGCTTAGGCTACGTGATATGGGGGGCATTATTGTGGTTGACTTTATTGACATGCACCATGCCAGGAACCGCAAAGGGCTGTATATGAAACTGAAAGAGGAGATGGAAAAAGACAGAGCCAAACATACTATCCTTCCTCCAAGCAAATTCGGCCTGGTACAGATAACCCGTCAGAGGGTCAGGCCTGAAACATCGGTACAGGTATTGGAAAAGTGTCCGGTATGTAATGGTACCGGTAAAATCAGATCCAGCCTCACCGTTGTTGACGATATTGAAAACAACCTTGATTACCTGATAAAAGACCAAAATGAAACATCCCTGACACTCGGTGTCCACCCATACATTTATTCATACCTGAAAAAAGGCGGACTGAATTCAATGCAGATCCGCTGGTACAAAAAATACCGGCGGTGGATAAAAATCCGTGAGATGAGAAATTTTCACCTGTTGCAATTCCAGTTTTACAATAAAAACAATGAAGAGATAAAAAACTGATCTTGTAATTTCACACTAACGTTGCGTTCACTTAAAGGTCGCCGAGTGACCGTTCATAAAAAACCTGTCCTTTTAAAAGACAACCTTTTTTAAGAATAATACAAATAGGATTGATCAGGGTGAATGCTCAGTACAGGAATGGGGGAATGGTTCACCATTTGTGAAGCATAAGGTCCTAACCACAGGTTTGAAAACATAGTTTCCTGTTCGGTCATAATTGAGATCAGGTTGGCATCAACTTTTTTAGCATAATTGATGGTAGTTTCAGAGATATTATCCGTTTCCAGATAGGTAATCGTATATCTCACTTTATTCTTCTTAAAATAATCTTCGGCCTGCGAAACATAATTGCGGATACGATAACGGATATCATCCTGTGAAGTGGTAAATAATCCCAGAATATGTACTTCCGAATTAAAATATTTTGCCAACAGGGCAGTCATAGGCAGTTTTTGACGTGTTTCCTTGGTGCTGTCAAAAGGCATCACAATACGCTTTAGGTCTTTGGCAACATCAATTCCTCCACGGATGGTAATTACCGGTTTTTTGCTTGAAGAGACCACCCGGTTGGCATTGCTGCCAATCCAGAACTCTTCAAATCCGGAAGAGCCATGCGTTCCGATAATCACCAAAAAAGCATCCTGTTCATCAGCAACGGCATTAATTTCTTTATATATCTTGCCTTTCCTGATGATATATTCCATCTTGTGGCCAATCAACTGAGGCTCATGCTCTTTAATCAAGTCATCAAAACGTTTTTTAACTTCATTGATCAGGTCCTTGGGTTCTACCGAGAAAATTTCTTTGGAATAATCCAGATGATCAACCCAGACCATGGTAATTTTCGATTTTGCCTTGCGGGCGATGGTGATGGCATGTTCAAGTGCATTGATTGAACAATCTGAAAAATCAATGCCGATAACGATTGTTTTATTCATTTTTTTTTGGTTTTTGGTTTGTTGTTAATTCAGGTAAATTGATTTCATCTTTTATGACCCATGCATTTGGGTACTTATAGTTTATCTGATGTAAAAAATTTTCGGCATTCAATCTGGTCCTGAAGTCGCCTACCCTGACCCTGTAATAAGGAGCTGAAAAAGTAATGTAGGCGGGTATATTTTTATATTTTTCCAAAAATTTCTGTTGTACCTCTTCACTATCGGTAAGAGCTTGGTTGCCCGATTCCATAAAAATCTGGATACGATAACCGGGGATCATCGGATAAGACTGATTGTAAGCAATATGTAATTGAACAAGGCTGTCAATTCCCGGCCCGGTATAAATGTTTACTGTCCCCTCAGTCTTCGTCTGTGCCTGCATTGCAAACGGCATCATGATGATTATGACGAACAACAATCCTGTTTTATTTATGATGCGCATTTTCATTTTAATCTTGTTGTTTTGCTCTTACACTCATTACAGGAATTAACGAATTATTTATCAATTGTTGTGCATACGGGCCTAAAAATTTGCTGGCTGTTGTGGTCCCCTGGTCGGTCATGATCATTACCAAATCTATATCATTATTGTTGGAGTACTCAATGATGGATGCTGCTACGTTGTCGGCTTCAAAGGTTACTTTTACAAATTCAACATGGTGTTCCTCCATACATTTTTTGGCTTCTTCGCAAATAGTATCAATCCGTCGCCTAATGACGTTCAACGGTGTATTATAAATTACCAGCAAATGCACTTTTGCGCCAAACTTTGTCGCTGTTTTACAGGCATAAGGCAACTTATATTTGGTTTCCAGTGAACTGTCAATGGGAAGGAGGATATTATTGATGTTATCTTTGAAATGGTAATCACGCCGGATAGTAACTACCGGACAGGGGGCCTGTGTTACAATCCGGTTGGCATTGCTGCCAATCCAGTATTGTTCATAACCCGATACACCATGTGTGCCCGTAAAGATCATTTCTGCCCCGATTTGCCTGGCTGCTTTTGTAATTTCCTGATAAACCTTCCCTTTTCTGAAAAGCAACTTAATTTTATTATTTAACCGGGGTTGGAAATTTTTAATTAAGATTTCAGATTGTTTTTTTATGTCACGCTGCAAATGGCGGTCAATGGTATCCAATATGCTTTCTTCCGAAACGGTATTGTCAACCCAGATCAAATGGAGGCCTGTATTTAATTTGTTGGCAAATATTACGGCATATTCCAGTGCATGTTCTGCATTTTTCGAAAAGTCATTGGCTACGAGTATGGTTTTCATAGTTCTTTGTTCTTTTCCGCAGGATGTTATTCAAAAAAAGCATTCTTTTTTACAAACATCCTTGTTACAGTTGATGTAGCTAATGTAATGATTTTTTTAACACAATGCAAAAAATCATTTATTTTTGAAAGCAACTTCCGTTTTTTTTTGATGTTCGGTGAAAGAAATAAATAGCTGATTTCCGGTGTTGAACTTATTATTACTTTTGCTTTTTAAACAGGTTAAGAATGAATGAAAACCTTGATGGTAAAGGAACTTCCCTCAGTCAGGCTGAGTTAGAGATAGAACAGGCCCTCAGGCCGGGGCGCTTTGAAAGTTTTGCCGGACAACAAAAAGTAACTGATAACCTTAAAATATTTGTTGAAGCGGCCAGGCGAAGAGGCGATGCCCTGGATCATGTATTGCTGCATGGCCCCCCGGGTTTGGGCAAAACAACCCTGTCGCACATTCTTGCCAATGAGCTTGAAGTTAACATCATCACATCGTCGGGACCTGTACTGGACAAACCCGGGGATCTGGCGGGCCTGCTGACCAACCTCAGCCGGAATGATGTGTTGTTTATTGATGAAATTCACAGGCTGAGCCCTGTGGTTGAAGAATATCTTTACTCGGCCATGGAAGATTTCAGGATTGATATTATGATTGAAACCGGCCCCAATGCCAGGTCGGTACAAATAAAACTGAACCCCTTTACACTGGTTGGTGCAACCACCCGGTCGGGTCTGCTTACTGCCCCGCTCCGATCACGTTTCGGGATCAACTCCAGGCTTTCTTATTACGATACGCCCACACTTGCCGGTATTATCGAACGTTCGGCAGGAATTCTTGATGTTGAGATCAATCAGGATGCAGCATACGAGATAGCACGCCGGAGCCGGGGCACTCCCCGAATTGCCAATTTGCTCTTACGCCGGGTACGCGACTTTGCACAGATAAAAGGAAGTGGAATTGTTGACATGGAAATATCGCAACATGCCCTTGAAGCCTTGAATGTTGACAAATACGGCCTGGATGAAATGGACAATAAAATTTTGAGCACCATCATCGAAAAGTTCAACGGGGGCCCGGTGGGCCTCACTACCATTGCTACGGCTGTTGCCGAAGAAGCCGGCACCATTGAAGAAGTGTACGAACCATTCCTTATCCAGGAAGGTTTTCTGATGCGTACGCCCCGCGGCAGGAAAGCTACCGCACTGGCCTATAATCACCTGGGGATTGTCAAAGCTCCTGACCAGGCTTCATTGTTTTAATTTTTAGCAAACTGTTTTTATGATAATTACCTCGTTAAGAAGGCAGCAGCTTTCTTCCTTTGTTAAACAAAAGGCAGAAGAAATGGGTTTTTATGCCTGTGGGATTTCAAAGGCACGTCATCTAAAAGATGATGAAAAACAGGTGGAATCCTGGCTTCGGAAGGGGATGAACGGTGAAATGAAATATATGGAGCGAAACCGTGAAAAACGATTTGATCCGTCCCTGTTGGTTGACGGTGCCAAATCGGTCATTACGGTATTATACAATTACAAACCAAAAGAGAAATTACCGGAAAAGGACAACTTCAAAATATCCACTTATGCTTATGGAAAAGATTATCATGAGGTTATAAAAAACAAGTTGAGGCAGTTACTCACGATGATTGAAGAAAAGTCGGGTAAACGAAAAGTCCGTGTTTTTGTTGACTCGGCCCCTGTGCTTGATCGTGCCTGGGCTTATCAAAGCGGACTGGGCTTTATCGGGAAAAACACCTGCCTTATCAACCGGAAAGGGGGATCTTATTTTTTTATCGGCCACATCATTATTGACCTTGAACTGGAATATGAAGAAAATAATCCGGAAAAAAATTTCTGCGGAAGTTGTACGCTTTGTATCAAAGCTTGTCCTACCGGGGCCCTGGAGCCTTTCACTCTGGATGCCGGAAAATGTATTTCTTACCTGACCATCGAAAACCGGGGGGTGATATCCGATGAATTTAAAGGTAAATTCAATGATTGGCTATTCGGTTGTGATATCTGTCAGCAGGTTTGTCCATGGAACCGGGATGCCGCTCCACATAACGAACCCTTGTTTGAACCTTCGGAAGGATTAAAAAGCTTACGTAAAAAAGACTGGATTGCCATGAATAAAAAACGGTTTAACAATATTTTTAAAGATACGGCCGTTATGAGGGCTGGCTTTGAAGGCCTGAAAAGAAACATTCAATTTTTAGAAGAATAAAAGTATTTCTAAATTCATAAAAACTGAAAATGTTGTGATGAAAAAAAGGGGAATCTGGATTATAATCTTCTTTCTTATCCTTTCTTTAATAAGCATACTCTTGTATTTCGTCCGTAAAGAAAATGAAATTTATCCTGATGAAATAATTACCCGGGCATCTGAAATGTTCAGACCCGATCTGAAAGGATTTTTATCGGAAGTAAATCAAACGGTGAAACAGTTAGAAAAAAATGCAAAGAATGAAGATATTGACGAATTGCCTTCCGACAGTTTAAATGTTTATTTCTCAAAACTGATTTCCGGTAATAACCTGTTAAAAGGAATTGTCGTTTTTGGAAGTAATATGAATTATGTCATCATCCGTGATAATGATTCCTGGGTGATTACACACAATACTTTACTGGATTCGTCAATTAACTGGAAACGGTATGACGAAAACCTGCATTTTGTCAGGGAGTGGACAGACACCTATAATTTTTTTATGGATCAGAAAAATTTCAATTCCATAAACATAAAATCCTTAAAAAAGGGTGACCAGGTTTGGCGGGCTGCCAAAAGTCAATTGCCCGACAGGCGCGAACTCCTCTTCACCATTTTAAAACTCAACACGAAAAACGATATGGACGTGGTAGCGCTGATGTTTAAAACCAGTGATCTGAGTAGCCGTTTTTATCATGTTTTGGTTTTTGAAAACCCGATGGTAACCATTCAGACAACACGGGACGAACTGGTTACCCCCATTAAAACAAAAAACCCGAAAACAATTTCCACTTACGACACGTTGGGAGTGGCGATTGGCAAACTTTTCGCAACCTGGGACAATACACCGTCACACGAGCCACATTCATACTCGTTCCAGATGTTCAACAAGGTTTACTGGACACGGATTGATACCATACATCCGTTCATGGGGGTTAAGGCATTTAGCATTACAGCTTCCGAAAGTGACCTTATTCAAACGCGTAAAAAAACAGAACAGGCTTATTTGTATGCAGCCGTTATGTTTGCCTTGTTTGGCCTGTTTGTTTATCTAAACAGTTACCGCAAACGGCAAAAATCATCTGATAATGCTAAAACCAAAATATCTTCATTAACCGGTGACGAATTGCTTGAGCTGATTAAAAACGGGGAAACCGAATATGTTGAATTCAAATCTTCACTCAGATGGGATTACCGCGAGGAAAAAGTGAACAAGGCCCTGGAAGATGTTATTTTGAAAAGTATTGCTGCATTCTCCAATGCAAAAGGGGGCACCTTGCTCATCGGGGTAAATGACAATATGGAAGTCATCGGCCTTGAACCTGACTTTAAAACATTGAAAAAACAGGATGCAGATTATTTTGAACTGCACATCCGCAAGCTCATCAACAACCAGTTCAGTATCCGTTATGCAAACAAACACCTGCTGATACAATTCCCCGAATTTGGCGGAAAGATTATCTGTGTGGTTTATATTTCGCCGGGCGATTTTCCACTTTACCTGAAAACGAAGAACAAGCAAGGCCAGGAAGTGGAAAAATTTTATGTGCGCTCAGGGAATGCTTCCCATGAAATGACTTCCCTGAAAGAAATACAGGATTATATCAAGCAACGTTTTCACGAAAGTGATTAGCCGGGAATATTTGGCGAAGTAACCATCTGAAATAAAACGCTAACTATCCAGTTTGAGATAACCCAAGTAATTTTTTTGATTGATAATCTGGTATTCGATATCACCATATTTTTTGCGAAAATCAACAGGTAATTTTCCGATTTCTTTTTTCCATTTAAATTCCAATGCTTCTAATTTTCCGTCTTTTTCAATGATAAGGTCTATTTCCTGGCCATTGTAATTTCGCCAAAAGTAAAATTGTTGAAATAGTTGCAAATATGAATTTCTTTTATAAAACTCCGAAACCATAAAATTTTCCCAAAGCTGACCAATATCATTTCGTAAATCAAGAGGGCCGAATTGCATAATAATTCCATTACGGATGCCATTGTCAAAAAAATAATATTTGCTTTTTTTACTGATTTCTTTTCGCAGATTACTGCTGTAAGCGCTTATTTTAAAAATAATGAAGGATTTTTCAAGTAAATCAAGATAACGGTTAATGGTCTTTCCGTCTGCACGTAATTGTTTAGCCAGTTCATTAATTGAAACGAGATGGCCAACCTGAAAAGAAAGAAGCTTTAGTAAATTCAAAAGTACCTTTGAATTTCGGATATTTTCAAGGGCCAAAATATCTTTTAGCAAATAGGAGCTGACCAACTCATCAATGATTATTATCTTTTCCTTTTTCGTATTTGCAGTAATGACTTCGGGATAGGCTCCGAAAATTAAAAAGTCGTTTCTTTTTTCCTTTATCTCAAATGTGGAAAAGCTGAAAAATAATTCCCCTTGCGCAAAAGGGAATAAATTAACAATCCTTTTTCTGCCAGTCAACGGTTCGCCAATCTTTTGCGAAAGGTAAAAAGAGGAAGACCCTGTAGCAATCAGTTTCAAATCAGGGATATTGTCAATCAATATTTTCAATCCCATTCCAACATCTTTTATTTGCTGGGCTTCATCAATTGCAATAAGATCAAACCCTGATGCATACTCTGTTAACAAATCAAAATCCCTGGAACTTAAAATCTCACTAATCCGGATATTATCCCCGGAATCTATCTTGTATTTTAGACCTGAAGACTCGAGTAACGCTTTTAATAAAGTGGTTTTCCCAACCCTCCGGCTGCCGTAAATGATCAAAACCTTATTTTCGGGAAGAATTTTCTCAAGTGAATTGTAAAATCTGGGTATCATATTTTACTGATTTTATCTGCAAATATAATATAAATATTAATTTTCGGAGTTAAAGTCCGAATATTCATATTAATTTTCGGAGTTAAAGTCCGAATTTTCATTTTTTTCCTCTTTTTAAGGACGCTCTCTTTTGTATGTATTAATTCGTTTATTTTTGTTCCTGATGACCCCTGAAAAATTGTCAACATGAACTGGCTTATATTCTGGATTGTTGCTTATCTGATCCTTATCGTTGTACTGGCATTGTTTCATTTGCGCACTTCCGATATTGAACAATACCTTGTCAATAACCGCAAGACGTCAACCCTGCCACTTGTTTTTACTGTACTGGCCACCTTTGTGGGGGGCGGGACTTCCATGGGCCTGATGGCTATGGGCTACGAGTCGGGGTTTGCAGCCGTTGGTATTGGCGTGGCTTATGTCATCGGGTTTGTGATCATGTCGTTTTTTGCCGGAAAGATCAGGAGTTTCGGGGCAACGAATAAGATTTATAGCTTTCCCCACTTTTTAAACAACATATTTACTTCCCCTGATGAAAAATATTTTGCCAGGGTATTTTCGGCCACGGTCAGCGGGGTGAACATCTTTATTTTCTTTTTTATCCTTTCGGCGCAGTTTGTGGCCATGGCCAGCCTGCTGAAACATTCGTTCACCATTGATTATACCCTTGCGGTTGTCATCTCGGCCCTCATCATTATTTTTTATACGGCCATAGCCGGTTTGTCGGGAGTTATCCTGACCGATATGATCCAGTTCATTGCCATTGTTGTGATGATCATCCTGATATTTATCCCCGGTATAATTAACGACACCAATTTGTTTGAAGACCTGAAACAATTGCCCGCAAAAATGCTGAACGGAACCTATTACGGATGGGTTTTCCTGCTTGCCCTGCCGCTTTTCCTGTCATGGTCGGTATTGGTTCGAATGGATATCTGGCAGCGGATACTGGCGGCAAAAAATGAAAAAACCGCCCGCCGTGTCAGTTTGTGGTCCGGGTTGGGCATGCTGCCTTTTTACATTATTTTTCCTTTGGTTGGCATGGCGGTTAAATTAATACTCGATCAGGACTTAACACAAAAAGAAATGGCAGATGTGGCTTATATTTTTATTGATCGGCACAGCAAGGGGGTACTGATGGGTTTTGCCGTGGTGGGTTTGCTTTCGGCGCTTATGTCATCGGGTGACAGTTTTTTAAATATCATTTCCATTTCCGCGGTAAAAGATTTTGTGGGCTGGGGAAAGAAAAAAGAGGAAATTCCTGTGGACAAAACACACCGGATGATCAGGATCACCACAGTGGTGTTTGGCATTATTGCTTTGTTCATGGCCCTGGTGTTCCCTCATATTGTTGACCTGATGGTGGTCGGTATTTCGACCATTACCATTTTTGCCCCGATTACTTTTTTTGCATTGATCAGCAAGAATGCGTTTGTTCACCGCAAGGCAGCCCTTGCCAGCATTTTAACCGGATTTTTTATAAACCTGTTTTTCTTCGTTTACGGCTTGATGTTTCCCGAACAGTTCCAGGCAAAATCTTCGTTTGTACCAGCATTCATCCTGGCCACTTTGGTTTTGATTGCCGGGGTGATGCTTGGTTCCCGGACTATGAAAGAAGGTGAAAAAAACAAGATCATAATTAACAATAATAAGTAATGAGCTTGTCGGTTTACACAGACGAATATTATATGAAAGAAGCCCTGAAGGAGGCCCGGAAGGCTTATGAGCGTGATGAAATACCTATCGGGGCAATCATTGTTTGCAACAAGAAAATTGTTGCGCGGGCACATAATCTTATCGAAACGCTGACGGATGTTACGGCGCATGCCGAGATGCAGGCCATCACGGCTGCATCGGGATACCTGGGGGGGAAATATTTAAATGATTGCACACTTTATGTTACACTGGAGCCCTGCGCGATGTGTGCCGGTGCAACATCCTGGGCACAAATGGGAAAAATTATCTTCGGGACTTATGATAAAAAACGGGGTTACTCTTTATTTTCAACTTCCTTCTTACACCCGAAAACCGAAGTTATCGGCGGGGTTATGGAAGAAGAATGCCAGGCAATTCTTCATGATTTTTTTCTTAAAAAACGGGAAAACAACAGGTTGTAATTTATTAACAATTGTTGATAACCCCGGTTAATATTTTGTGCATTTAAAGCCCTATTAAAAAATTGCATTGGCCTGTATTATTGGTGTACTTTTGTATCAGCAGGTGAGGATAAAGGGCAGGTTTTAATGAGCCCGGAAAGGAAAGACCGAAGCGCAAGCCCAAGTTTGACCTGACCATCTGGAGAGGGGAAAGCAGAGGCGCAAGCCAAAACGGAACCCTGCCAGAACGGAAACCCGCAAGGGCAACCGGGGTACGGAAAAGCAAAAACGCAAGTTGGCGCCCATCCGACTCGAAGAAGAAACCCGCAAGGGCGGAAACCAAGAGGAGCCACATTAAAACCGGGTAAAGGAAAAAACAAAACCGCAAGGCAGCGTTGGTTCCAAAACCTGAAGAAAGGGAAAGCCTCACGGGGCAAAACCGAGTAAACAGCCGTAATAACATAACCTGCCACAAACTTCAAAGCTACGGCCAAGAAGTGAGTGAGCCGGGGATTGGATCGCAAGATTGAGTCTCCGGTTGTTTTTTGTCAGTATAAAAATCCAAACAACCCTAAAGGAATCTTGTTTTTAAAACCATATTCTATTTTATCGGGTTTCCCCATTTTACTAATGCCTTTTGTGCTTTTCTTCATTAAAGAAATTAAGTTTGTTTTCAATGATTAAAAATCCGGTGCCGACGCTCATCCAGCATGTTGGCAATTTTCTTTAATTCAAAATATTGCTGTTGCAAAAGAAACATTTCCGCTTCATCATCCGTTGTTTTCAGCCTATCGGTAATCTTTTTCAACTCTTTACTGATCAACCGCGATTTTAAGGGTAGTATATACGAATCAAAATATTCTTCCATGTTCTCCTCCCCTTTTTTCGGATAAATTTTATATCGCTTCCAGTTTTCACTTAACTGATAGGGTTCGGCGAGAAGTTGTATTACAGTTTGTGAAATGTTTTGTTTGGGATGATAGATAAAATATTTTTCATCAAGTTGCTGGTCCCTGCCTAACGATTGGGCGTATTCTTCCAGGATTTCATTATATGTCTCGTTTTCAAATCGTATTTGGTCGTGCCTGAAATCGCTGATGATATAATCAACAACCTGCCATTCTTTTTCTTCTTCGTCCTCCAGGCCGGGGACCATGATGGTTTTGTAAGCAAACTGAAGGATAAACTCCATAATTTGTTTTTCGTATCCTGAGACATCCAGCGGGTCAATTTCTATTTGTTCTTCCTGTGTTCGCTTTTCTTCAGGCGGCTCAGGTATTTCCCTGAGACCGGGCTTTTTTTTGCTGAACTTCCGCCTGAGGGTTTTATTCAGCTCGTTCATGAGGGTTTGCTCGGGGATATCCATAACAATGCTGCACTCCCTGATGTAAACCGACCGGTTGATGCCGTCGGGAATTTGTGCTATGGTGCTTATAATTTCTTTGATGAGCGAAGCCCTTCCCGATGGATCCCCGGCGGTTTCACCCATCATCAGGTTGGTTTTGAATTTTATGAAATCGGTGGCCTGGTTTTGGATGAATTCCTCCACTTCGCCGGTGCGGTGGGCCCTGACAAACGAGTCCGGGTCTTCCCCTTCCGGGAACAAGACAATCTTTACGTTCATTCCCTGTTCGAGGATGAGGTCAATTCCCCGGAATGAGGCTTTAATCCCTGCCGGGTCACCATCATAAAGTATGGTAATATTGGGGGTATAACGTTTGATCAGCTTTATCTGGTCAACCGTCAAAGAAGTCCCCGATGAAGCCACCACATTTTCAATACCTGCCTGGTGCAACGAAATAACATCGGTATAGCCTTCAACCAGATAACAGTTATCCCGCTTCACGATTGCATTTCTGGAAAAATAGATGCCGTACAATACACGGCTTTTGCTGTAAATTTCCGAATCGGGTGAATTGATATATTTTGCCGTGGATTTTTCAGATGTTAAAATCCTGCCCCCAAAACCGATTACTTTTCCCGTCAGGTTATGGATAGGAAAAATAACCCTTCCCCTGAAACGGTCAATCAGATGGCTGTCTCTTTCAATGCTTAATCCCGTTCTGACCAGAACATCCTTTTTATAACCGTTTTTAATAGCCTGTTGCGAATAATCGCCCCATTTGTTGATTGCATAGCCCAGTTGAAATTTTTCGATGGTGGAGTCCAGAAATTCGCGCTCCTTCAAATAGGAAAGCCCGATGGATTTGCCTTCTTCGTTGTGCAACAGGTTTTGTTGAAAATAACGCGCCACAAAACCATTGAGGGTGAACATGCTTTCCCTTTCATCCAGTTCCTGGCGCATTTCAGGGGTAACTTCTTCCTCTTCCACGTCAATACCATAGCGGCCGGCCAGGTATTTTAGCGCCTCGGGATAGGTGTAATGTTCATGCTCCATGACGAAATTGACCACATTGCCGGCTTTGCCGCAACCAAAGCATTTATAAATGCCTTTTGAAGGGGAGACAGAAAACGAAGGTGTTTTTTCGTTGTGGAAAGGGCAAAGACCCAGGTAGTTGGCCCCCCGTTTTTTTAAAGACACAAAATCACCGATCACCTCCTCGATGCGGGCGGTCTCAATGATGTTTTGTATGGTTTCGGGTTTGATCACATCAAAAATTTAAGGAAGGCTAAATTAACACTTTTCAGGGCTTGAAAAATTGTTTAACCGCTTTTCCTCTGCAACCTTTCAGTTCCCTTCCCGCAAGGCTTGCATCGAACTGAAAGGTTACCGGGTGACTGACTCCGCCCGTACGGTCGGACTGGCTTTTGATCCGGGGCCGGCCGGGGCTTTGGGGAAACCGGGGTCGCAGAAAACCAGCAGCCCCTGATCCGCTGAACGGGCTGCAGCTTTCAGCGTATCGAAAAAACGGCATTAAAAATGCCTGCAATAAAACCATCCCCGTTACGCTGCGCTAAACGAGGACGAGGTTGGGAATAAAAATTTACCATACCGTAACCCAATAAATTATCACTTTTCTTTTATCACTCAAAGCCACTCCTTTTGAGTAGCCGTGTTTCCATTTCTCCGGCAGGCATGAGCAATCATAAAGGTATTTGTCTTCCAAATATTTACCTTGTTTGGCATCCAATACATAAATTTTGAAGTCTTCGGGTAACCCTGAAAATGTGTTCCCCTTGTATTCGTCAATTTCAAATAACGGAACGGGTAAACTCGTTGCTAACAGATTATGTTTGGCTAATTTTTGAAGTTTGGGGGACTCCCAGTCCGAATATTTTTTTCCATGAATTTCAAGGTCATTACTATATGAAAAAATTAATAAAAGTTTATTTTCATCTGCTTCGTATATGGTTTCAGAATATTTTACTAATTGTTTTTTTAGTCTTAAAAATTCAATTTCCGAATATTTTTTCACTAAATAAGTGTAGTAATTTACGAAACCTGATGATTTTTTATACGCAAATTCTGAAGGAAAAATATTTGTTAAGAAAATACTATTATCAGGATAATCTTTAGGAAAATGGCTAATAAATGTACTATTATAAAACTTCAAATTATTTAAGTACTCATGTCTAAAATGTTCTTTTACATTAAAATTATTACAACTGCAATAGGATAACATTATAAAAACAACACCAATTAATAAAAAACATTTAGTTTTCATCGCAATTATTTATACTTCTTTTCCCAATAATCTTCTAACCAACTTTTCCATGGAGTAACTTCATCAATTGCTTTTAATATCTTACCAACTTTCTTTCCGAAAGAGTGTTCTCCATATATACTCTCACGATTTTCCCAACGTTGTTCTCTTAATGACCAGACAAAACCATAAGAAATAAATTGACGTTTATATTGTTGCCCATAATAGCCATGAATTAAGATGTTTTTTAGGACAAAGTATTCAGGTATATAACGAGAAACTTTTATTTCATCAGTCACACTATTATCATGCGTCTGAACAACCGGTTCAATCATTGCATCCGGATAATATGTCGTTGTAACATCATAATGGTACTTATACAAAACCGGCCTAAACTCATACCCCATCCCTTTCATAAATGTTAACGCTTTCTGGCCTTTGAAAGTGGCTTCCACATCAAAGCTTACGAGTTTTGAACCGCTAAATGTAATAGGTTTATCATAAGTTCGGTTCATTTCGTTATAATAAGACCACAAACGTTTATTTTGAGATAACACCTCATAGGCATCCTTCCCGAACACATCATCATCGCCGAACCACACCCAGCCTTCGCCTTCAATTTTACCGGCATCGTCCTTGCCGTAAGTGCTGTTGTAATATACTTCATTGGTTTTTTCGTTGATAAACCAGTCGAGGAAAAATCCGCTCGGGTCGGTATATTTCAGAGGGTTATTCAGTGCGTAGCTGTAGCGATTGTAGCTTTGCGCGTTTTCAGGGAATTGTACGAAGGGGTCAACGCTTAAAAAACGGGCTACCACGGGGTCGTACATGCGTCCGTTCATGTTTATCAATTTAAAAGCATCAAGGTTGCTCGTGCAGGGTAAACCCGCGGTCGAACAGGTGTGTTTCGGGCACATTTTCATACGTCCAGGTTTGCGGGTTGCGGCGGCGGCCCCAGGCATCAAAGTTTTGTTCTTCGAGCAGGTTGCCGTTTTCGTCCAGCACGTGGGTCAGGCTGCCGAGGTGGTCTTTCAGTATGTAATACATTGTCCCGTTGCTGTTGAAGTTGCCGTTGTCGGCATAGTTTATGGCATACAGGTTCTGACCGAAAACCCTCCAGGATTCCAGCCGGTTTTTCAGTTTGTCGTTATAGGTAAAATCTTCATGCAGGTTAATGCCCCGGTTCAGGTCTTCGCGCCAGTTGAGGTTTCCGGTGGTTTCGTTAACCGGCACGGGTCCGGTGTGCCGGCCTCGTGCCCCGGCTGACCTGTGCCAACCTGACCATTCACTCATAAAAACAGTTTTCATCAACAATATTTTTACCATCCGGTTTGTAAAATTAAAAAAAATATTACGGTTGGCGATTTTTGCTTTGCAACCTTTCAGTTCCCTTCCCGCAAGGCTTGCATCGAACTGAAAGGTTACCGGGTGACTGACTCCGCCCGTACGGTCGGACTGGCTTTTGATCCGGGGCCGGCCGGGGCGTTGGGGAAACCGGGGTCTAGGAAAACCAACAGCCCCTGACCCGCTGAACGGCCTTCAGCTTTCAGCAGATCGTAAAAACGGCATTAAAATGCCTGCAATAAAACCATCCCCGTTGCGCTGCGCTATACGAGGACGGGGTTGGGAGGCTGGACTCTGCGCCGGTGGGTTATGCTGAGGCGATTATCCCTGCTTATTCAGCAGTTTTTCCAACTGTTCTTCGTGATAGACCGGGTTGCTGGTTTTGCGTTTCTTTTCCCCGTAATAATTTTTCATAACCAGGCGGGCAAACAGGTACGAGACGGTGCTTT